>JAITKU010000153.1 GCA_031278255.1 Eubacteriales Family XIII. Incertae Sedis bacterium
GGCGTCGCCTAAAGACGCGGGCGCGCGGGGCGGCACGGACGTCCAAGACGATCAGGCAAGCACAGCGGGAAAAAGGCCCGAAAGCACCGCGCGGGTCCTGCACAATCGGAAAGGCGCGACGCATAATGCAAAAATCAAGCATTGCAATAAAACGATTCAGCCGGGTGCTGTTGGCGGCATTTTTGTCGCTCGGCGCCGGCTTGACGCCGGTTTTCGCGGATGAGACGGAGAAAGAGCTTCCAAGCGGTCTGTACGCCCACTACCGCGACGGCGCGTACAGCAGATTCGACAACTACGTCGGCGGTTACAGCATCTTGGTCGATCCGAGTCTGGAAATCGACATGAGCCTGTCGGCCGTGTGCGCCACGCTGGAAAACGCGGAGCTGCGGATGCAGATATTCAACCAGCCGGTAAACGTGCAGACCGCCCGCGGCATACAGGTCGACGCGAATTCCTATATCAGCTATTCCTATCGTTTTTTGGAAAACACCCTCGATCACACGCTTGCATATCAAGAGGACCGCGTCGTAAACGGGAGAGAGGTCCATATCGCGAAGTGGGACAGACGCCCCTTGCTTCGCGTGGAAAACGACAAAAATCACTACATGTGTATCGATATTCGCGCGGGGGATTTTGAGATCGTTACGATCCTGATCGCCTCGGCGCTTCCGTTTGAAGAGGAGGCGTATGCGTACGTGGCGGCCGGGTTTTACCCGATCGAGGGGGGCGCGACGCCGTATATCCGCCGTTCCGCCGCGACATCCTCCGGCGAGCGAAATTGGAACAGCGAGACCGCGGCGTTTTTCGATCACTATTTCGACGATTCCGCCCCCTTGACCTGGGGCCTGTTTGAACCTTTCGACAAATTGGACGATCTTGAGAGCCGCCTCGATTACAAATTCCCGATTTTGTTGGAATACACGTCCTTGGAGAATACGGTAAGGCACCCCGATTTGATCAATCGCCTGCGCAGTGCGCACGTTCGGGGCGCGACTTTGGAATTGACGCTCCAACCGGCGACATGGCTGCCGGGGGAAATCAATCCCGTATACAGGATTTTGAACGGGGAATACGACGCGTTCCTGAAGAATTACGCGGAAACGACGGCCGGTTTCGCGCATCCCGTTCTGTTTCGCCTGTGCAACGAAATGGACGGGGATTGGTGCAACTATTCGGGGCACACGCTGTCGCGGGACCCGCAGATTTACAAGGAACTGTACAGGTATGTGTACGGCTTTTTTGAGGAAGCCGGCGCGGACAACGTGATTTGGATATGGAACCCGCAAGGTCAATACTTTCCCACGTTTACGTGGAACCATTCGCTGATGTACTATCCCGGGGACGCGTACGCCGATGTGATCGGACTCACGCTCTACAATACGGGCACGTACTACGCGCATGTCGGCGAGCAATGGAAGAGTTTCACGGAGCTGTACGACAGCATATACTGCGACTTCGCCGCGAATTTCCAAAAACCCCTGATGATTACGGAGTTCGCGTCCGCGAGCATGGGCGGCGACAAGAACCGGTGGATCGTGGATATGTTCGAGAATCTTTACAGGTATCCGAGATTCAAGATAGCCGTTTGGTGGAGCGGCTTTGATTATGACGGCGATACTGTGTCGCGCTCTTACATCATAGACGAAACGCCTGAAACCATGGATACATTCAGAGCATATCTGAAAAATTATCCGCCCGGGAGGCCGGGTGACGACGATTGGAAAAAGGATACCTTTATTTAATGCAAGAAAGAACGGTCATGAAATTGCGTAAATTCATTTGCTTGATTCTGGCGCTGTCCGTAGGCGCCGCACTGCTGACAGGCTCTGCGAACACGAGTGTGGCGGGCTTTGGAAACATCTACGCCGAAACGGAAAAGGAAATATTCCAAGGCGTGTACTATCGGGAAATATCGGGCTTCAACGCCTCCGGCGACGAACGCGCCTACATGATCGAAGTGAAAGGCGACGAAAGCGCGGTCACGCCGTTCGTGTACAACGGAGACGTGAGAGGGAAAAGCACGCTCGGCAATATGATCGCGGTCATGCGGCAGTACGGCTACAAGACGGTGGCCGCCGTAAACGGCGATGTGTACGATACGGGATCGGGCACGCCCAAAGGCATGTCCGTACATGAGGGCAATATCATCACGTCGGGCTACGCGTCGGACCGTGTAATCTGTTACGATTGGAACGGCAGGGCTTCTTTGGCGGACGTGAATTTGAAATACAGCCTCCGGGGATGGCGGCTTCCGTTTCCGGACGAGGCCGAGCCGTTGCAGGAGAGCTATTACTTCGAGGCGGATATCAACGCGTTCAACGTGCAGCACGGCGCCGGACTCGGTATGCACGCGTTCAACCGGAACTACGCGCCGTCCACGATGACGGGGGAGCATTGCGTTGAGGTGATCATCGAATGCGACGATGCGCAGTTGAAAGTGAACGGGACGATATACGGGAGGGTGCTGTCCGTTTCGACCGATACAAAAGACAGCCCCATCGGGGAAAACCAAATCGTATTGTCCGCGGCCTCGGGCGCGGCAAGCGTCTCTTTGCTGTCCGCCATGATCGTGGGGAGCGAGGTGGAGATAAGCGTAGCCGACCTTGCGAATTCGCCGATATCAAACGCAAAGGAGGCCATAGGCGTTTTTTCGACGATTATCGAGAACGGCCGGGTCGTGGCCACCGACAGGGCCGTTCATCCCAGAACCGCGATCGGCATAACGGCCGACGGCGGCGCGATCTATTACGTCGTGGACGGACGGCAGTCGGGCTATTCCGCGGGGCTTGATCTTGTCGCGGTCGCCGAGCATATGGCGGCGCTCGGCTGCGTGCAGGCCGTGAACATGGACGGCGGCGGATCGAGTACGCTGTTCGCGCGGCTTCCGGGGCTTGAGGCCGACGCGTCGCTGAAGAACAAGCCCTCCGACGGCGCGCAGAGAAAGGTGTCAAACGGCATACTGCTGCTTTATACGGGCGCTGCCGACGCGACATCCGTTAACGTGCATCTGTATCCGGAAAGCAATCTGCTGATACCCGGCGCCGCCACGAAGATCAATGTGGGCTACACCGACGCGTATTATGAAAAACTCGCTTCGGCGCCGCAGGCAAGCCTTGGGGTCACGGCGGGGGACGGTTTTGTTTCGGGCGATGTGTTCTACGCGGGCGCTTCGCCCGGCATTGTCGAAATAAACGCGTACGCGGCCGGCGGCACGGGTTCTTGTACGATCGAGGTTGTTGACGATATCGAAATACGGGCTTCCGTGTCCTCCTTGTCCTCGGTAACGAACGAATCCAAGCAGATCAACATTACGGCGACCTACGGTTCCAAGCGCGTCGCCGCCGGGAATGAACTGTTCGCCTGGTCCTGCGACGCCGATATCGGGAGTATCGACGCATCGGGCAATTTCAAGGCCTCCGCGCGCAATCTGCAAACGGGGAACATCTATGTCGCGTATAAGGACAAGAGCATATCCATCCCCGTGGAGATAAAAGATCCGCCGCCCGTCTTTGTCGATATACAGGAACATTGGGCCAAGGAATATATCGAGGCGCTGGCCGCGCAGGGGATCGTCAAGGGCATGGATGAAACGACTTTCGATCCCGACGGCCGGTTGACGCGGGCGCAGTTCCTTTCCCTGCTGTGGCGGCTTGAGGGCGAAACGCCGCCGCAATACGGCGATACCCGCGTTTTTGTCGATGTCGATGCGAGCATGTGGTTTTTCGATTGCGTTTACTGGGGCTTTGAGCATGGCATCGTCACCGGCGTCGAGCCCGATCTCTTTGCGCCGGATATGCCTATAAGCAGGGAACAACTGGCGTCCATGCTGTATCGTTACGCCTTTTTCAAGAATGCGGTCCTTGCGGAGGCGTCCGAATACGCGCCCTTTGTCGATGACGCGGATATCGGCGATTGGGCGCGCGGAGCCGTCTACGCCATGTACGCAAACGGCATTATAAACGGCTATCCCGAGAACGTGTTTGAACCCGTAGGCGTCGCCACGCGGGCGCAGGCGGCAAAGGTGATCCACGGCTTCGAGTCGCTGCTCGAAAACGCCCCGCCCCCGGACGGCGATCCGCAGCCCGCGCCGACGGAAGAAGCGCAGCCCGCGCCGACGGAAGCGCCGCAGCCGGAACAGACAGAGGAACCGCAACCCGCGCAGGAATACCCGCAACCGGAACCGGAGGAATACCCGCATTGAGCGATTCGCCGCGCAAAGGCGAGCGCACGGGGTCTGCCCCGTGCCCGCAAAACGGGTTCGATTGAAGCAAAGAGGCGCTTATAGGCATGGAAAGGCTTGAAACGAAGAGGGAAATTACATTTTACGCCATTTTTGTATTCTTTTGGATTTTGTGCGCCTGTTTCATGCGGGACGCGACGCGCGCGCTGTTTATCGTGGGCGGATGTGTTGTCGCGATGTTCGTTTACGTGTTCCGCGAGAAGCTGTATCGAAGCGGGCGCAAATTGCGTATCGCGCTCATCGTCGCGGCCCTGTCCCTCCCCTTGCTTCCTTTCGGAACGGAATACATTCACGGACTGAAGCGGGATTTGTTTGTCGCCGCGGTATGGATGTTTGTCGCCGCGGGCCTCGTCCTCTTTATGGACGGCTTTATGCGAAGTCCCCTGTTCATGAAGAAAGAGAACAGCCGCGTCGTGAAAGTCCTGTTCTTTCTCGTTCCGCTGCCCACCTTGCTCATCGAGTGGGCGCGATGCTTCCCCGCGAAAACATCCCCGGATACGATCGTGCAATTGGATCAAATCGCGCGCAACGCGTATTCGGACACGCACCCGTTCACGCATACCCTGAGCATGAAACTGCTCATGTCCGTTCACGACAGCCTGAGCAGCGTGATCTTCTTTCAGATCGCGCTCATCGTTCTCGTATTCGGCTGCCTGTGCCTGTATTTTTACAAACGCGGCGTGAGCGGCCGGCTTTTGTTGCCCCTGCTCGCCCTCACCTTTTGCATTCCCTACGTCGTGGAGTACACCCTCTATCCATGGAAAGATATTCCTTTCTCCGTCGCGCAGCTTCTGATCAGCTTTGAACTGATGATCCTCTGCGATCGCGGAACGCTGCGGACGGCGAACGGCGTATGGATGGGCCTCGGGATCGCGGCCGTATTTCTGTTCCGGCACAACGGGGCCTTGGCGGCGGTTTTTACGATCGCGGTGTTGCTGTTGCTCGCGATAAGGCGGAACCGCGTCCTTTTGACGGGCGCGATTGTGGCCCTGGCCGTTATTTTGCTCATGAAAACAGCCGTTTACGGGCATTACGGCGTGATTCCCAACACGGACGGCACAAAATACGCAATGCTCGGCAAGCAGATCTGCAGCGTCGTGTATTACGACGGTCGTTACGACGCGGAACAGCGGCGGCAGATCGAGGAAATCATCATGCCCGTCGAGATGATCAAGGAGAACTACAATTGGAATCACGGCGAATCTTTCCTGTGGTATCCGATCGCCGACGCGGAGGGGCAGTACCGCTTCTTTGGGCTTACATTGGGAAACAGACTGCCCGAGCTTTTGAAACTCTGCCTTGCGTTGCTGCCGCGGAATTTTGCGATTATGGCCTATGACTTTCTGGGTTCCTCTTCGTTGATGTGGCGCTTCGATGTCAATCTCACCGCCGCGAACATGAGTTATCTGTACATATTGCTGATCGCGGGCGCCTTGGTCCTGCGCGGCAAACGTTTCGCCGTTTTGCCTTTCGCGCCGACGCTGATCAATGTTTTCTCCGTGATCATATCAAACATCAGTTCCGAAACGCGCTATGCCTATCCGACGATGTTGTGCTTCGCGCCGCTGCTGATCTATTCCTATTATATCCTGAACAGAAGCCGCAATCCCCTTTGGCGTTCGGGATCCGTGTGATGGGTATGCGAAACAGGGTTTTGATTGCGATCATTCTGGCGGCGGCGCTCGTCTCAATTGCGGTTCTTACGGAAAGATTTATCGTCGAACAGGCGGACAGGACCTATGATATCGTTCTTGATTATACCGAATTCGCGGCCATGGCGGAGCAATCCGAAGCGGACCTCTCCTATTGGCTCTCGGCATTCAAGAGCATGGGGATAAGCAAGGTGGGGCTTTCCGAGGAATCGCTGTCAAGCCTGTGCGCGGACGCCGCCGGCACGGTTTCCGTAAAGATGATGGACGCCGTAATATCCGACGCGGATTGGCGCGGCGCCTACCCCGCCGAATGGGTGGAACGCATGGAATCTTTCGGCTTCGATCGCTACGACGTGATGGCGGAATTCACGGAAACGGAAACCTTCGATTTCGTGAAAAACGCGTGGGAAGCACGCTTCTTGGGGATCGACGCGACGGTCGGCGCGTTCGACGCGAAATCCTACATTCTGATAGACGGAAATGCGAGCAACGCGCTGTATTCGGAAAAATACAAGGTCCGCAGGTCGGATGACGGCATGGAAGAGCATTTTGCGGAAAAGATCGATATCGTCGCTTCAAAGCTGATGTATCTGAGCCTTGGGTTTTCGCCGGAAAAGATCGCCGAGATTCGCGAGGCGGGGCTGTCCGTCGTGCCCCGAACCGCAAATTACGCCGGCATGAACGACAGGTCCTATGCGGAAGCGGCGGTGTCGGGATACGAGGCGTTTGGGATACGGCCCGACTATTTGATTTTTGCCGGGGACAGTATCTTGGGGAACGACGACGGGATTGCCTTTCTCGTGGATTACGCAAACGAAAACGATGTCATATTGGGCCTGATCGAGAACACCACGCAGCTCGGAAACATCGAACAATCCGGCATAAACGATGCGGTCGTCGCGACGCAGTACCGGGCCGTGCGGGTTTTTTCCGTCTGGAACTATATCCAAAATCGCTATCAAAGCTTGGGCTACAGCGATTCGGAAGAAATCGTGAATGCCCTCTTTCACGCCGTATTGGAACGAAACAACCGCGTTGTGTATCTGAAACCCATGAAAGAATCCGGGGACGAGCGGATTTACGTTACGGATGTCGCGGCCTATCGGAAAATGCTGCAAAACCTGCAGACGCGTTTGGAAAAATACGGTTTTTCGATGGGGGAAGCCTCGATTATGCGCGCTGTTCGGGTGCCGGTCGCCGCCAAGATCGCCTTGGCTTTCGGCGCGATGGCCGCGGGCCTGCTCATGTGGAACGCGCTCTTCACCGTCCCCGCAAAAGCGCTGCTGTTTTCGGCGATCGCGGGCGGCGCGTGCATATGCGCAATCGGCTTGGGATATCCCGGCATGAGCGAAATCGTGTTCAGCTTCGGATCGGCGGTCGTATACGCCTGCTTGACGATCTTTCTTCTTTTGACGCTCTGCAATCGCGTTGAGACGCGCTTTCGGCGGGGGATTGCAACCCCACGCCGGTTGTATGAAGCGGTGGTCCCCGGGCCCAAAGGCAGGGAATTGGGCGGCGTTCAAATCATCGCGTTCGCCTGCCTCGCTTTGCCGGCGGTCGTCCTCGCGTCCGTATTGGGCGGCGCGCTGACCGCCGCGCCGATCTCCTCGGTCGGTTATATGCTGGAGCTTACCTATTATCGCGGGGTCAAACTCGCGCAGCTTTTGCCCCTGTGCTTCTTCGCGGCGATCTTCCCGTTCGCGTACGGAAACGGAGGGGGCGGCAAATTCAGAACGAATGAATGGAAAGCCGGCCTGACGGCGATCGTTCGGATGTGGATGCTGCCGGCGGCCGTCGTTGTGCTGGGCATCGGACTTTACTACATCCTGCGGACGGGCCAGACGATTCTCCCCGTGAGCAATATAGAGATTCAGTTCAGAAACAAATTAGAGGAACTCTTTTGGGCGCGGCCGCGAAACAAGGAATTCCTGTTTGCGTTTCCCGCGATCATGCTGGCGATCTGCGCGGCGGCGCGGCGCCTGAAACGCTTCGTATTCGTGTTCGGTCTTTGCGGCGCGGTGGGCATTACCTCGGTGATCAACACCTTCCTGCACATTCGCGCGCCCCTGCATTTGGGCTTGGCGAGAACGGGATATTCCCTCTTGTTCGGAATGATAATCGGCATCGTCGCCGTGTTCGTTTTCGATATCGCATACCGGAAATTCTCCGGGTACAGGCTGCCCGCGCCTCGGCGCGGTTTTGGCCGGGAAGAGCCGCGGCGTTTGGATTTGGGGCGAAGTCACAATGAAGATGTTTGAAAACGCGAAATTCGAGATCAAGAAACATACCGAACTCGTATCGTATATATTTTTCGGCGCCCTCACGACTCTCGTCGGTTTCGGAACCTACGCCGCCGCGTATTATGTATTGCCGGTTCGCGGCACAACGCCGTCCAATCTCGTGTCTTGGGTTGCGGCGGTGTTGTTCGCGTATTGCACCAATCGAAAATGGGTTTTTCAAAGCGAGGCGACGGGGCTGCAAAACGTGCTGAAAGAGCTGCTTTCTTTCGGATCGGCCCGGTTGTTCGCTTTGCTGGCGGAGACATTCCTGCTGTGGTTGCTGGTGGACCGATTGTATATGCCGAATTTGCCCGTGAAGCTCGTGCTGAACGTGCTGGTCGTCGTGTTGAATTATCTGCTGAGTAAGTTTTGGGTGTTTAAAAAAGCCAAGGGAACAGGAGGATTCCGATGAAACGTCTGGATATTGTCGTACCCTGCTATAACGAGCAAGAGTGCATCCGGCTTTTTTACGACGCGGTTTCGCGCGTTATGCGCGAGCTGAAAGGCTGCGATTGGACGGTCTGCTATGTGGACGACGGCAGTTCGGACGATACGCTGTCCGAAATAAAAAAACTCGCGGCGGAAAAGGGTGAGAGGCAAATCAAGTATGTGTCGTTCACGCGGAATTTCGGCAAGGAGGCCGCCATCTACGCGGGGCTTAAGCATTCGGACGGCGATTTGGTCGCGCTGATGGACGCCGACTTGCAGGATCCGCCCACCCTGCTCCCCGAAATGCTGAAAGCCGTGAACGAGGAGGGCTACGACTCCTGCGCGACCTGCCGCACGAGCCGGACCGGAGAGCCGCCCGTGCGCAGCTTCTTTGCCAACGTGTTCTACAGGCTCATCAATTCCATTTCGGACACGAAATTCAAACCCGGCGCGCGGGATTTCCGCCTTATGACGCATGAAATGCGGGACGCGGTACTCAAGCTCGGCGAAACAGAGCGTTTCACAAAGGGTTTGCTGTCGTGGGTCGGATTCCGCACGAAATGGATCGAGTATGAAAACGTGAAGCGCGCCGCGGGCCAAAGCAAATGGTCCTTTTTCAAATTGCTGAAATACGCGATAAGCGGCATTGTCGCGTTTTCGACCGCTCCGCTCAGACTTGCGTCCGTTTTGGGCTTCGTCGTCGTTGGGGCGGCGGCGCTCTACGCGCTGTACATATTCTTGAAAGCCGTGATCTACGGCACGAACTCCTCCGGATTTTCCACGATCATCATCCTGATGATGTTTTTCAGCGGTATCATCATATTGCTGCTCGGCATCATCGGCGAGTATCTGTCCCGCGTCTATTCCGAAATAAAGCGGCGGCCCGTATACATCGCCAGAGAAACAAACGCGGCGAAAGACAGGGAGGAGGAACGGTAAGACACCGGGGCGTGATACAGTCGGAATCCTTTCATTAGGGGCGCAATTTGCTGACCCGGGCGGTCCTTGAAGCGGATAAATTTTAAAAAGCATTTACAAATCTGATTTTTTGTGGTATATTGAAAACACAGAAAAGGGAAGTGCGGAGGTTTTCGGAATGCGCGATCGGTTTGGCGGCACAAGGCAGGGTTTTTATTTTATCTTCGGCCACAGCTTTTTCGGCTTTGGCTTTTTCGGCTTGGAAAAATAAAAACATGTGCAGGGTGCCCGGCGACAAGCAAAAAAACGAACGAAAACGACAGGGGTTCATGTACATGTACATGAACCCCTTTGCATAGGGCCTTGCGGGAGGCGCGGCGCGTTGCGCCGCGGCGGGGGAGCGATATGATTCGGCAGAGTGTCGCGTTGCGAGAAAACGCTTACGATATATACATACGGGAGGGACTGCTCGGCGACTGCGGCGCCTTGCTTAGGGAGCGCTTCGGGGAATCGCTTCCCGCGGAGGCGGTTTTGATCACGGACAGCAACGTCTGGGCGCGTTACGCCTCGCCCATGCGCGACTCGCTCGCGCGGGCCGGTATCGCGTTCAAACCCCTTGTTCAGGAAGCGGGCGAGGGGAGCAAGTCCCTAAGAAACCTCGCGCGGCTGTACGCCGCGTTCGCCGATCTGCGCCTGAGGCGCGACGGTCTGATCATCGCTTTCGGCGGCGGCGTGATCGGGGATTTGGCGGGCTTTGCGGCGGCCACGTGGATGCGCGGCGTACGCTTCGTGCAGATACCGACCACGCTTTTGGCGCAGGTGGATTCGAGCGTGGGAGGCAAGACCGCCGTCAACACGCGCGCGGGAAAGAATTTGGTCGGCGTTTTCTATCAGCCCGCTCTCGTCCTGACGGACCCCGCGCTGCTCGCAGGTCTGCCCGCGCGCGAATTTCGCTGCGGCATGGCGGAGGTGGTCAAATACGGGGCCATACGGTCAAAGCGGCTTTTTGAAAGTCTGCGGCTTGCGCCGGATCCGGCGGAACTGTGCGCGATCATCGGCGAATGCTGCGCGATCAAGGCCGGTATTGTGGAGAGGGACGCCTTTGACACGGGGGAACGCATGTTGCTGAACTTCGGGCACAGCTTCGGTCACGCGATCGAGGCGCTGGGCGGTTTTCACAGGCACAATCACGGCGAGGCGGTGGCGATGGGCATGACGCTGGCCGCCGAAGCGGGTGAGAGACTGGGGCTGACCGCGCGCGGGAGCGCGAACGCACTGCGGGAGGTTTTGGCGGCGCAGGGCCTTGAAACGGATTGTCCCTATGCGCCCGCGGCCCTGTTGCCGCGGATGGACTTGGACAAAAAAAACAGCGACGGGGCCGTACGGCTGGTATTGCTTGCGGCGCCGGGGGAGGCTTTCGTCCGATCGCTTGACCGGGCGGCGCTTCGCGAAGCCATGGGAGGTGTTTGACGAGATGTTGAGCAGAACGGAAGCGCGGAAGATCAAACTGTTTCCGCGCGGCGTGATCACACCGCCGCCGTCGAAGAGCCTGTGTCACAGGGCTGTCATATGCGCGGCTCTGGCGCGGGGCGAGAGCGTAATCCGAAACGTCGTCCTGTCCGAGGATATAGAAGCCACCCTGCAGGGCGTGCGCTGTCTCGGCGCAGAGTGGCGTCTCTCGGACGGCGTTCTTCGCGTGCGGGGCGGCGGGGAGCGCCGCGCGGATTTGATCAACTGCGTCGAATCCGGCTCCACCTTGCGCTTCCTGATCCCGGTCGCCGCGCTCTCAGGCAGGGAAACGATATTTAAGGGCAAGGGGCGGTTGCTGATCCGCCCGATGGGCGCGTACCTCGGCGCTTTTGCGGGGACCTCGGTGCGCTTTTCGCATACGAAGCGGGAGATACGGATTCGCGGTCCGCTGCGCGGCGGCCTGTTCCGTCTGCCCGGGGACGTGAGTTCGCAGTTTGTCTCGGGACTGCTGTTCGCCCTGCCTCTGACGGAGAAAGACAGCGAGATACGCCTCGAAAGCCCGCTCGAATCGCGGCAATACGCGGAGATGACGATGGATGTCATGCGCTGTTTCGGGGCGGAGGCGAGCGCCGATAGGCTGTGCTTTCGGGTGGGCGGCGGACAGCGGTACAGACCGTCGGAATACACGGTGGAGGCGGACTATTCGCAGGCCGCGTATTTCCTCGGCGCGGCGGCGTTGGGCCTCGACGTGCGTTGCGCCGGGCTGAACGAAGAGAGCAGGCAGGGCGATACGGCGATCCTCCGCATACTGAAAGAGATGGGCGCGACGATCACGCGGAAAGACGGTCTTGTATCCGTCCGCGCCGAGCGGCTTTCCCCCGTAACGGTGGACGCCCGTGAAAATCCCGATCTCATTCCGCCCGTCGCGGCGCTCTGCTGCTATTGCGACGGCACGAGCCGCATCGTCAACGCGGGACGGCTGCGTTTGAAAGAGAGCGATCGCCTGCGGGCCTTGGCCGAAGAACTCGGCAAGCTGGGCGCGCACATAGAGGAATCGCGGGATACGCTCGTGATCAGGGGCGCGCGGACCCTGCGCGGCGGCACGGCCGACGCGCACCACGATCACCGCATCGCCATGTCCGTGGCGCTCGCGGCCATCCGCTGTACGGAGGAGGTCAGTCTGATCGGCTGGCACAACGTCGGCAAATCCTATCCGAATTTCTGGGACGATTTTGAAAGAACAACGCTGTCGGCGGCGTTGCGCGCGGAGGGGGGCGAGCGGCTGTGAACACGTGGGGCCGGGGTATCCGGCTGTCCATATTCGGCGAATCGCACGGAAAGGCTCTGGGCATGGTCGTCGATGGGCTTCCCGCCGGGGAAAGCATTGACGCGGAAGCGCTCCGGCGTGAAATGGAGCGGCGCGCGCCGGGCCGGGACGCGCTTTCCACGGCGCGGCGCGAGACGGACGCGGTGGAGATTCTGAGCGGCATAAAGGACGGCGTTACGACGGGCGCCCCGATCTGCGGCCTCATACAAAACGGCGACGCGCGTTCCGGCGATTACGACGCGCGCCTGCGCCCCGGGCACGCGGACTGGACCGCCCTGCTCAAATACGGCGGCCATGCGGACCTGCGCGGCGGCGGGCATTTCTCGGGACGGCTCACGGCGCCGCTCGTGTTCGCGGGCGCCTTGGCAAGGCAGACGCTTTGGCGTCGCGGCATCAGAATCTACGGGCGTATCGCCGCGATCGGCGGCGTCGCGGACGCGAAAACACCCCGCGACGAGGCGGAGCGGCAATCGCTTGCGGGTTTGAGAATCCCCGCTTTCGGGGACGCCGCCGCGCGGATGTCGGCCGCGATAGACGCGGCGCGCGCGGCGGGCGACTCGGTCGGCGGTATCGCGGAGGCCGCGGCCTACGGCGTGCCGGGGGGCGTAGGCGATCCGTTCTTCGCCTCGGTGGAGAGCGTTACGGCCTCCCTGCTCTTCTCGATCCCGGCGGTCAAGGGCGTGGAGTTCGGCGACGGTTTTCGTTTGGCCGACCTGCGCGGCAGCGAGGCCAACGACGAACTCTTCATCGAGCGCGGCGCAATCCGCTCGCGCACGAATCACAACGGCGGCATCCTCGGCGGTATCACGAACGGTATGCCGATCGTCGTCCGCGTCGCGTGCAAGCCGACGCCCTCCATAGCGAAAGCGCAGCGCACGGTGAATCCGGCGGACATGACGGAAACGACGCTGGCGACGGCCGGCCGTCACGATCCCTGCGTAGTGCCGCGCGCCCTGCCCGTCGTCGAGGCGGCGCTGGCGCTTGGTATTTTGGACTGCATGTCGGCCGGTCCGCCGGAGGCGCAATGAAAAACATCGTATTGATCGGACTGTCCGGCAGCGGAAAATCGACGCTCGGCGCTGCGGTCGCAGAGCGGTTCGGGCTTGATTTTTTCGATACGGACGCGGAGACGGAGCGGGGCGCGGGGATGTCGATCGCGCAAATATTTTCCGAATACGGCGAGGCGCGCTTTCGCGAATGGGAAGCGGCGGCCGCGCAAGCGGCCGCGCGGCGCAAAGGCTGCGTCATCGCCACCGGCGGCGGCGTGATCCTGCGCGCGGAGAACCTGCGCGCCCTGCGGCACAACGGGCGTGTCGTCTTTCTGGACAGGCCGCCCGTCGAGATCGCGAACGATCTCGATGTGCGCGCGCGTCCCCTGCTGGCGGCGGACGCGGGCCGTATCCACGAACTGTCGCGCGCGCGGCGCGAACGCTACCTCGCCTGCGCGGACGTTTGTCTGCCCTGCGCCGACGGCCTGCGGGATGCCTTTGAGAGACTTTGCGCTTTCGTGCGCGGCGCGTATCCGGACGCGGACTTTGCCGTGATCGGGGACCCCGTGGGCCACAGCCTGTCTCCCGCCATCCACAACGCCGTGTTCGCCGCGCTCGGGATTTCGGACGCTTACCGCGCGATCCACGTTCCGGCGGGCGGGCTGGAGGATTTCGCCCGGCGCGCGCGCGCGTCCCGCCTGCGCGGTTTCAACGTTACAATACCGCACAAGCAAAGTATTATTCAATTCTTGGACGAAACGGATGAGGAGGCGCGCCTCTGCGGGGCGGTGAACACGGTACGCGTTCGGGATGGGCGCCTCACCGGATACAATACGGACGCGGAGGGCCTGCTGAGGGCCTTTGGGCGCAGGGGCCGCGCGTACGGCGGCGGCGACATCGCGATCCTCGGCGCGGGCGGCGCGGCGGCGGGGATAGCGGTAAAAGCCGCGCGCGAGGGGGCGCGCAGGATCACGATATTCGCCGGACGGCGGCCGGAAAAGGCGGGGGAACTTGCGCGCAGGGCCCTTGGGGCCGCGGGACCGCACAAACCCGAGCTTGTCGCCGCCGAGATGAAGCCGGACGCGCTGCGCGCCGGCCTTTGCGACGCGGATATTCTGATCAACGCCACGCCGCTCGGTATGCGCGGCATGGCGGACGATCACGCTTCGCTCGCGTTTTTGGAATACCTGCCGGCCCGCGCCCTCGTCTGCGACTTGATCTACGATCCGCCGCAGACAAAATTCTTGCGCGAAGCCGCGGCGCGCGGCCTCGAAACGATGAACGGTTTGGATATGCTGGTGGCGCAGGCGCTGCTCGCGGATGAGATATTCCTCGGCCGGGCTCTGAACGCGGCCGCGCTGTACGCGATCGCCGCCGCGGCGATTTCGCGAAAGAAACGGGACGGGGGCGCTTCGCGGGAGGCGTTCGGCGCCGAATAGTCTGCCGGGATCAGGGGAGAATACAGATATGATCATTATATTGAAGCGGGATGTTTCGGAGGAGCAGCTTAGGACGCTCAAAGAGGCGATATCCGACCGCCGTTTGACCATTCAGGATATCCGGGGCGAGAGTACGCGTATGCTCGGCCTCGCCGGGGATACGACCATGCTCTCCGAGGACAGCCTCATGCGCCACGAGTGCGTAGAACGCGTGATGAAGGTGTCGGAGCCGTACAAGCTGGCCGGCCGGCGTTTCCATCCGCAGGATTCCGTCTACGAGATCGCCGGGCGGCGCATCGGCGGCGGCGCTTTCACGGTTATGGCGGGGCCTTGTTCGGTGGAAACCGAGGAACAGGTGCTTTCGATCGCGCGCGACGTGCGGCACGCGGGGGCCGATTTCCTGCGCGGCGGCGCTTTCAAGCCGCGCAGTTCGCCCTATTCTTTCCGGGGTCTCGGGCTTGACGGACTGGAACTTCTGAAGATAGCGCGGGAAAAAACGGGCCTGCCGATCGTCACGGAGATCCTGTCGCAGGAATACGCCGAGGTATTCAAAGCCGAGGTGGATATCATCCAGATCGGCGCGCGCAACATGCAGAACTTCCCCCTGCTCACGGAGGTCGGCGGGCTGGGCAAGCCGGTGCTGCTGAAGCGCGGCCCCTCCTGCACGATCGACGAGATGCTCATGGCGGCGGATTACATCCTGACGGCCGGCAACAGCCCCGTCATACTCTGCGAGCGCGGGATACGCACCTTTGAGACGGCCACGCGCAACACGCTGGACCTCTCGGCCATACCCGTCCTAAAGAAGAAGTCGCACCTGCCCGTCGTCGTCGATCCCTCCCACGGCACCGGATACTGGGATTTGGTCTGTCCGATGGCGCTGGCGGCCGTCGCGGCGGGCGCGGACGGACTCATGATAGAGGTTCACAATCGCCCGGATAAGGCCCTGTGCGACGGACAGCAGTCCATAACGCCTTTCCTGTTCGACAGGCTGATGCGCAAGGCGGCGCGCTTGCGCGCCGCGGTTGCCGAGGACGCGTAAGGCCCTCGAACGGGCGCCGGGGGAAGCTATCCGCAAAACGAGTATCGGAGAGGATAAAAATGACTACACGAGAACAATTGGACGAATTGAGAAAGCAGATCGACGCGATCGACGGTAAGCTGATACCGCTGTTTGGGGAGCGCATGGCGCTCGCGGGGCGGATTGCCGAAATCAAGGGCATGGGCAACATGGCGATCACCGACGAGCCTCGCGAGCAGCAGGTGGTGGAACGGGCCGTGGCCCTCACGGAGGACGAAGCCCTGCGGGGGGAGGTCGCGCTCCTCATGCGTTCCATCATCGCCATATCGAAAGAAAGACAGCGCAAGACCCTGTTCCCCTCGGACAGGCCCCTGCTGCCGCAGCCGCGAACCCCTCCGCAGGGACACATCGTATGCGCCTTTCAGGGCGTGCCCGGCGCGTGGAGCGAGCAGGCCCTCGCCGCGCTCTTCCCCGAGGCGGAGAAGCTGTCCGTGGAATTCTTCGAGGACCTGTTCGTGGCCGTCCGGGAAAAGAGGGCCGATTACGGCGTCGTCGCCATCGAGAACTCCAAGACCGGCGCGATAGGCGAAACCTACGATCTGCTCAGAAAATACGGCTGTTACATCGTCGCGCGGATCTGGATCGACATCCGACATTGCCTGCTCGCGCCCGCGGACACGGCGCTTTCGGACATCCGGGAGGTGCTTTCCCATTCCGAGGGCTTTCGGCAATGCGCGAAATTCCTGCGAGGAAAATCCTGGGATCTCGTCACCTGCCGCAATACGGCTGTGGCGGCGGAAACGGCGGCGGCCGAGGGAAAGGGAAAGACGGCCGCGATCGGGTCACGCCGCGCGGCCGCGTTGAACGGACTCTGCGTACTCGTGCCGGACATCATGGACGCGGCGGAAAACAGGACCTCTTTCGTGGTCATATCGCCCGAACCGGAGTACGACGAAACGAAAGACCTGATCGCGCTCACCTTTTCCACGAAACACAGGAGCGGCGCGCTGTGCGAGATGCTTTTGCCCTTTATGGCGGGCGGGATAAACCTGATGCAGCTCGAATCGAGGCCGGCGGGCGCGGGCAAATACCGCTTCTTCGCCGAGGTGCAGGGCAACATCCTCGACGCGCACGTCATTTCCACCCTGCGCCACGCGGCCTCGGCCTGCGAGTATTTTGAGGTGATAGGCTGCTATTCCATGCACAAATGACGGCGGCGGCAACATCGAAAGAGGAGGGAAAATGAAGCGGATAAGCGTGATCAACGGTCCGAACATGAACCTGCTGGGGAAGCGGGAGCCGGACAAATACGGCGCGGCGAGCCTTGCGGAGTTGAACGAAACACTCACGCGCAAGGCCGCCGCGCTCGGCGTACATTGTGAATTTTTTAACAGTAACGCGGAGGGCGCGCTCGTGACGGCGATACAGGAGGCGGCGGACGCGGACGGCATTATCCTGAACGCCGCGGCCTACACGCATTACAGCATCGCGATCCGCGACGCGATCGCCGCCGCGGACGCGCCGGTCGTGGAGGTGCATATGACGAACGTCGCCGCGCGGGAGGACTTCCGCCGCGTTTCCGTGATCGCGCCCGTGTGCAAGGGCAGCATAGCGGGCTTCGGCGCGCAGAGTTACGTGCTGGCCCTGTACGCGCTGGCGGAGGACTTCTGACCGTGCGCGCGGCGGACCGTCAGTCGAGTTCCTCGGGCGTATGCCGGCCGATCCGCCAGATGCCTTTCGCGTACTGATCGATCGTATTGTCGCTCGAAAAATGGCCCGACATCGCGATGTTGCGGATCGACATGGCCCGCCACCGCGTCTGCTGCTTGTACAGCCCGTCTATGCGCGCCTGCGCCCGCGCGTAATCGTCGAAATCCCGCAGCACGAAGAACTCGTCGTTGTAGTCGAGAAGCGAGCGGGTGATGGCCGCAAAGTCGTCGATGGCCGTGTACGGGAAGAGTTCCCCGCTTTGAATCTGATCGAGCAATCGCCTGACATTGGGATCGCTTTCGTATATCTCGCGCGAATTGTACCCGCCGTTCGCGTAATAGGCGAGTACCTCCTCCACGCGCAGGCCGAACAGTATGAAATTGTCGTCGCCGACAAGTTCACGTATCTCGATGTTCGCGCCGTCGTTCGTGCCTATGGTGACGGCCCCGTTCATCATGAATTTCATGTTGCCGGTGCCGGACGCCTCCTTTGAAGCCGTGGATATCTGTTCGGAGATATCGCTGGCGGGGAAGATGGTCTCCGCGAGGCTGACGTTGTAGTTTTCGAGGAACACGACGCGCAACTTGTCGTGAACGTGTTTGTCCCTTTCCACGAGGCGGGCCAGTTCGTTGATGTATTTGATGATGGCCTTGGCGTAGTAGTAACTCGGCGCGGCCTTGCCCGCGAAGATAAAAGTGCGCGGCGCCATATCGGCGTTCGGGTTTTCGCGCAGCGTATTGTAGAGGTGCTGCACGTGCAGGGCGTTCAAAAGCTGACGCTTGTACGCGTGTATGCGCTTGATCTGCACGTCGAAGATCGAATCCGGATCCACGATCAGATTCTGCGTCTCCTTGATATGCTTTGCGAGGAGTATCTTGCCCGCGCGCTTGATGCCGAAAAACCGTTCCTGCGTCGAGGGGTCCTCGGCGAAGTCCTTCAGATTTTCGAGTTCCACGGGGTTTCTGATCCAGTTTTCGCCGATCAGTTCCGAGATCGCGTCCTCGAGGCGCGGATTGGCCTTGATGAGCCAGCGGCGGTGCGTGATACCGTTGGTCTTGTTGTTGAACTTGTCCGGGTAATACGCGCTGAAATCTTTCATCACCACGTTTTTCAGCAGTTCCGTATGTACCGCGGCGACACCGTTGACGCTGAAGCTGCCCACGACGGCGAGATTCGCCATCCGTACCGTGCCGTCGCCTATGATGGCCATGCGCGCGACCTTTTCCGGATCGTTCGGATATTTTTCGTTCAAATCGAGGAGCAGACGGCGGTTGATCTCTTCCACGATCATATAGATGCGGGGCAGGAGTTCCCAGAACAGGTCCACAGGCCACGTTTCAAGCGCCTCCGGCATGATGGTGTGGTTCGTGTACGCGATGGTTCGGCCCGTGATATCCCATGCCTGCTCCCAGCCGAAGCCCTCCTCGTCGATCAGTATCCGCATGAGTTCCGGCACGGCCAGCGCGGGGTGCGTATCGTTGATGTGGATCGCGATGCGCTCCGGCAGCAGTTCGAGATCGTGCTGTTTCAGCTTGAAGCGGCGCACGATGGACTGAATGCCCGCCGAAACGAAGAAGTATTGCTGCTTCAAGCGCAAAAGCCGGTTCGTGTAGTTGGAATCGTCGGGATAAAGCACCTCCGAGATGGCCTCGACGGAATACTTGCCCGAAACGGCGTTCACGTAATCGCCGCGGCTGAACGACGCGAAGTCGAAGGAATTATCGACGGATTCCGCGCTCCAAAGACGCAGGGTGTTGACGGTGTTGTTCTTGTATCCCGAGATGGGCATATCGTAGGGGACGGCCAAAACGGGCAGGAAATCCTCGTGCGTGAAATGCGCGTGCCCCTCCTCGTCGAACTCGGTGCGGATATAGCCGTTCAGCTTGACGAGTACGGCCTTGTCCTGTTTGCGCATCTCCCACGGATTGCGCTGGTTCAGCCAATTGTCCGGCAACTCGACCTGATAGCCGTCCACGATCTGCTGGCGGAACAAGCCGTATTTGTAGCGAATGCCGTTGCCGTGCCCCGGCAGACCCATGGAAGCCAGAGAATCGAGAAAGCAGGCGGCGAGCCGTCCCAGACCGCCGTTGCCGAGGGCGGGATCGGGTTCGCAGCGGATCAGATCATCGAGTTCGATGCCGAGTTCGGCCAGCCCCTCGCGGCATACGTCCTCGGCGCCCAGGTAGATCAGATTCGATTCGAGAAATTTGCCGAGCAGGAATTCCAGTGAGAAATAATATACCTGCCGCGCTCCCGTCTTGAGATAGTAGTCGTTCGTGACGACCCATTTCTCTTTGATTTCTTCGCAAATCATGGAGGCGAGTACGACGTACTTATCCGTCGCCGTCGCTTCGCCGATCGTCTTGGACAGTTCGGACATGAATTTGCGTTTGTAGGCGGAAACGAATTGTTCCTTGTTGTCAAACATTTGATTCAATCACCTCATTCCCGCGTGCCGCGGCCGCGGCGGAGAGATTCTCCTGCGGCGTGTTCGCGCTGTTTTTCACAATGCGCACAAGCTCGGGACTTTCGGACACGCATATCTTGTTTCGGCCGCTTTCTTTCGCTTCGTAAAGCGCCCTGTCGCTTCGGACGATGATCTTGGAAAAGTCGCTGTCGCTTGGGGAAGCCTCGGCGATGCCGATACTGACCGTCTTGTACAGGATCGTCCCGTTCGGGAGTTCTATCGCGGTCGATGCGAGCGCGCCGCGGACCTTTTCCGCCAGCGTGATCGCGCCGCGGATATCCGTTTCCGGAAGAACGGCGATAAACTCCTCGCCGCCGAAACGGGCAAACACGTCGGTTTCGCGGAACAAGCCCCGCATGGTCGCGCCCATGCTCTGCAGCACCCTGTCGCCCGCGTCGTGCCCGTGGGTATCGTTGACGGATTTGAAATGGTCGATATCGAACATCGTCACGCAGTAAGGCCGCCCGTGCCGCTTGAACAGCGCGTGGATCTGCTCCAGACTGCGTATGGCGGTGCGCCGGTTCGGCAGCTGCGTCAGAAAGTCGAGATTGGCGAGCTGCATAAGCGTTTCCGTACTCTTCTCGAGTTTTGCGGCCATCTCGTTGAACGAATCCGAAAACTCCCCGAGAAACTCAACCCGCTGCGAAAAGTCGCCGTCGGCAACCTGCTTCGTCTGCCAGGTGAGATGGCGCAAATTGGCTTGCAGGGCTTTCAGGTTGGAAAGGATGAAACCCTTGCTGTAGGCGAACTTTTGAAGGTCCCCTCTGGAAAGGGCATAGCTCAACTCTCTGAGGTCCTCGAGAAAACGCCACAGTTTTTTGAAATTCGGTTTTTCCGCCAAATCGGGATCGATTTCCACCTCATTGGGAAACTTGACCGCTGTCAATATGGTGTAGATCAGATCGATCCATTCATCGTCCGTTCGTTGCAAAGCCATAGTCTCCAACCATTGTACATTGCGGAGAGCGCCTTGTGAGGCCTTGCGCCCTCCGCAACAATGCCGCGTGAGAATATCCCAAGTCTCACTCGGCGGCGGCTTTCAAATCCTCCTGTGTGACGAGGAAGCGACAGGTTCTGGCGCCCGTACACCAACAGTCGATCTCCTCGGCCTTCCACTTGTTGTTCGTAAAGCATTCAAAGAGCGCGGAGACAAAGCCCTCGTCGTAGATGCAGGTCTCGTAATCGAGTTCCGGCAGACCGGAGCAGTCCAGGTCCTCATCGATCGTCAGGGTGACGCGGCCCTCGTCCAAAAGGGCTTCCTCCAATCGCAAAACGCCGATGCGCTTATCGCGAAGCACCTGTTGCGTCTTGCCCACGAATTCGTCCACGCCGGAAACGGGCTTGATATGATGTTCATAGAACTCGGTGCCGGCGAGCTTGCCCGCGGCGTAGAATATCTCGTCGGTCGCCTCCTCGCCGTAGCGCGTTTCAAGCGTGTCGCGCATCGTGAACTGCATGAGGCGATACATGTCCAGATCCACATGCGGACCGAGATTGGGACGCCCCTCCTCGATATCCCCGATTAAATCCCAGTTAAACTCATACTTTCTCATTATCGTATATCCTCCCTTTTATAACAGGTATCATACCACATTGCGGGGATTTCGTCAATTCCCGCCTTGCGGCGTCGTTCAAAATCGGTTTTGATCGGTTTTGGTTTTGCGGTCCGTATCCGTACTGTTTCTCAAACGGAAAAAACCTCCGTCCGCAGCGTAATATCGAGTTCCGCCGCGCGCGCGAAATAGTAATCGATCTCCGTTTCCGTGAGCATATCCGAGGTGATCAAGCCGGTCTGATCGTACTTGTCGTTCACGAACATCTTCGTGAAGAGCGCGCCGCCCTGCCCCGTGATATACATTTCCGCGGTAATGCCCGCCCGGTTGAACGAATCGACGAGACCCGGCGCAAAGACGTGCGTTTCCACGCGGACCGCCTTGCCGTCTTTCTTGCCGTAGGCTTCGACGACCATGCAGCCCGAATCGGACACAAGTCCCTCGTCGATGATCGCCCGTATCTCCTCTTTGTATTTCGGCGCGGGCGGCACATGCTTCAGCACGAAGTCAAAGGGCACGATCATCTGCCCGTTGAACGCCTCCGGCACCTTAGACAGCATACCCGCCCGGTAGAGGGGTTCCGCGAAATCCACGCCGGCGCCGCTGTACTTGAAATAGATGTTCTTCGCCCCCTTAAAATACTTCTCCGCGTTGAGTCCCATGTACACGGGCTCATCGTGCGCGTGTTCGACAAGGCAGACGGGCTTGTCCATATAATCGTACTGCCTGTAGACCGGCAGGCTGAACGGGAGCGTTCGGACGATTTGTCCGTTCTCGTAAGCGAAAGCGTCCTCGCACATGTCGCTGAGCGCCGTCACGGGCGACCACCAATACGGCTGGAAGCGCTTGGACTCCACGCCCTCCCATACGAGGTTGTAGATGGTGTCGCAACTGTCCAGTTCCCGCACGGCCACCCGCGTCGCCGCGCAGATCAGGCCCGGCGCCGAGCCGGTGCCGATCACGGCGAGCTTGCCGATGTCCTTAAAGCGCGGGCCGTAGTCCCGAAACATGATCCGGATTCCGTTGACCCAATCCGCGTCTATGGATTCGGTCGCGGCAAAGTCCTGATAGTTCGTCCGCATCGCGACGGCGGTTTCCAGCACGTTCTTTCCGAACTGCAGGGGCAACGCGTTCACGATCAGATCGACGTTCTGCGCCAGCTTGCCTATGCCGGCCGCGTCCGAGGCGTCCACGCGCGCCCCGCGCCCCTTTGTCAGGATGCGCACCAAGGCATCCACGGCTTTCTCGTCGTAATCCGCGCAGACAATCTCCGAAACGCCGGGTTCCTCATCCATGCGCAAGGCCACGGTGGAGCCCTGCGCGCCTGTCCCCAAAACAAGAATTCTCTTACCCATGTCATACACCTCCTTTGTTACAGAACAAAAAAATCGACTGACAGCCGCGCGGAACGGAACGGAAAAGCGTCCGTTTTCGCGTTCCTGCGCAATGCTTCATATGATGGCGCAAGCTGTCTGTCCTTATTATAATGTACAAAAAGACATATTGCAAATCAAAAAATCCGAAAGCAAGAAAGGATGGCAATCCCTCCGCGTTTGTGATAGAATTGCGTAGACGCCGCAATCGGATGCGCGCCGCCGGAGGGAAGAGATGAACAGTATCTGCATATTCGGGGATTCCATCGCAAAAGGCGTGGTCTTTGACGCCGTGAAGAAGAAATATTCCCTGCTGAAAGACAGCTTTGCGAACAGGCTCGGCAGGGAGGGCTTTCGCGTCACGAATCACGCGCGCTTCGGATGTACGGTGACGGAGGGCATGAAGATACTGCTGCGGTGCCAAAAGACGCTCGGCGCCTGCGATCTGACACTGCTGGAGTTCGGCGGCAACGACTGCGATTACGACTGGGATGCGGTATCGCGCGATCCCGCGCGAAAGCATGACTGCAAGACGCCGATCGCGGCGTTTGCGGAAAGGTACAAGGCCCTGATCGACACAATCCGCGCGCAGGAAAGCCGGCCCGTGCTGCTGACGCTTCCGCCCGTGGACGAACATCGGTACTTCGCGTGGATCAGCAAGGGACGCGGCGCCGACAACATCATCGGCTTTCTCGGAAGCGTCCGGACGATCTTCACATGGCAGGAAAAATACAGCGGCATCGTGCGCGCGCTCGCGGAGAGCTGCCACGTGCCGCTCGTCGATGTGCGCGCCGCCTTCCTCGCGCTGCGGGATTATCGCGCCGGCCTGTGCGCGGACGGCATCCACCCAAACGAAACGGGGCACCGCCTGATCTTCGAGCTTCTCAAATCGAAGCTGCTGCCGCTCGCGGCCGGCCCGTGAAAGCGTCCGTTCTCCGGCGGATTGACGCCCCGCGTCCAAGAAAAGGCGTCTGCGCGGATCTTCCGTGC
>JAITKU010000244.1 GCA_031278255.1 Eubacteriales Family XIII. Incertae Sedis bacterium
AATGGAAAAACGGACAGCGAAGCACCCGTTCGCTGCGCTCCGGGCATAAATGAGCGGAGCACCCGTTCGCTGTGCTCCGGGCATAAACGACCGGAGGAACGAGGCGAAGCCGAGTGTTGGCTTCCTCACGTAGCTTCGAGTACGCTCCGGGAGCCACCTCCGCTGTCCGTTTTGCCTGCCGAAGCGGAGCTTCGGGGCAAAAAGGCAACTAGGCCGGCAGAACCCGGCCTGATACCCGTTCGCTTGTGCTCCGGGCACGCGGCGAAAATATCGCGGCGTTTGAATAGTTTCGATTGAACCTTTGAACAGTAACATTTAAAGTAAATTGTCTTGTAGGGATTTCAGGTGTGCGGCGGGATCGGCGCAGGACATGAAGGAGGACATGAGGCAGGCGCCGGCGGCGCCGGTCTGCCTGATCTGTGCGATGTTTGCCTCGGATATGCCGCCTATGGCGTAGACGGGAATGGGCAGGCGCTCGCACAGCTCGGAGAGGAAGCGGAGGCCGCGCGGCGCGCGCGCCGCCTTGCTCTCCGTTTGGAATATGTGGCCGGCCAGCACGTAGGCCGCGCGGAGGGAGGCCGCGCGGAGGGCCTCGTCCGCCGAATGCACGGAAACGCCCACGCGGACGCCCGGCAAAAGCGCGTCGCCGTCCGCCCGCGCCGCAAGCGTCGCAAAGTCCGCAAAGGGCAGATGCAGGCCGGCGCGGTCCGCGCCGCGTCCGCACGAGAGGCCGGCGAGCCCGTGCGCGATGAGCGGGGTCCCGTGCCGCGCGCAGATTTCATGCGCCCGCGCGAAGAAGGCCGCGTACGCGGCGGGCGACAGCGCCTTCTCGCGGAGAAGGATCGCGGAAACGCCCGCTGCGGCCATGGCGTCGAGCCGTTCCCAAAAATCCCCCGCGCAGAGCCGCGAATCCGTCACCGCGATGATCTCAAACACGGAGGTACTCGCTCATGACGGGCTGCAGGCCGCGCGAAAGCAGCATCGCGCGGATCTCCGCAACGGAGCGGTTGTCGGCCATGGTCCACTGTTCGCCGCCCTTGGCCTTCCCCGTGCGCCCGCCGACGCCGACGTCCACGCCGGCGGATATCTTCGTCGCGGCGATATCCACAACATTGTCGCGAAAGCGCGCGTTCTCCCGGCTCGAGATCGTGATGCTCGCGAAGGGGAGGAAGAGCCTGTAGGCGCAGATGACCCGGAGCAGCTCGGCCTCGCCCACCGCCTGCGGCTCGATTCCGCCCGCGCCCGCGATGGGACGCAGGCGCGGACAGGACAGCGCGATCTCCGCGTGCGGGTATTTTCGCTGCAAGAGCCGGGCGTGCAGGCCCGTCGCGAAGGCGTCCCGCCTGAAATCCGCGAGGCCGAGAAGGGCCGCGAAGCCGACGCCGCGCATACCGCCGAGGAGCGCGCGCTCCTGCGCGTTGAAGCGATAGGGGAACACGCGCTTGCGACCGCCCGGGTGCAGCGCGCCGTAGCGCGCCGTGTCGTAGCTCTCCTGGAACACGGTCACGAAATCCGCGCCCCGCGCGCGCAGCGCGGCGTAGTCCGCGCTGTCCATCGGGTACACCTCTAGGCCGACCGTGCGAAAATACCCGCGCGCGATCTCGCAGGCCGCGCCTATGTAGGCGATATCCGACATGCGGCGGCTCTCTCCCGTGAGCAGCAGGATCTCCTCGAGGCCCGCGCGCGCGATCGCGCGCATCTCCGTTTCGATCTCCGCCGCGTCGAGGCGCGCCCTGTCGATGGCGTTGCGGCGGTTGAAGCCGCAGTAAACGCATTCGTTTTCGCAATAGTTTGCGAGATAGAGGGGCGTGAACAGGGATACGGAGTTGCCGAAGCGCGCCCGCGTTTCCCGGCGCGCGCGCTGCGCGAGTCTTTCAAGCAGGGGCGCCGCGGCGGGGGAAAGCAAGGCCGCGAAATCCGCGGGCGTGCATTGCGGCGCGTCCAGGGCGCGCAGCACGTGCCCGCGCGTAAAGGCCGTGAAATCCACCGCGCGCGCGGCCGCAAGCACCCGGTTCATCAGGGCGGGATCCGTTTGTTCCATATCGTCCGAATAGGACATGATATCCGTATTGTCCGTATTATGCTTCATCGTGCAAAAATCCCGTCAAGGGCGAGGACGCGGTTGCGCCGCGTTCGAGTACGCGTCCCGGCCCCGCGCGAAAAGCGGTGCGCCCCGCCTCCACCGCTTTCTTGAAAGCCTCCGCCATGGCGGGGATATCGTCCGCCGTCGCGATCGCCGTGTTGACCATGACGGCGGCGGCGCCCATCTCCATGAGTTCACAGGCCTGCGAGGGCCGGCCTATGCCGGCGTCCACGATGATCGGAAGATCGATCTCTTCTATCAATATGCGGATGTGATCGCGGACACTTATGCCGCGGTTTGATCCGATCGGCGCCGCGAGCGGCATCACGCAGGCCGCCCCCGCGCGCACGAGGTCCTGCGCCGTGTTCAGATCGGGATTGATGTAGGGCAGCACGGTGAAGCCCTCCTCCGCGAGCAAGGCCGTCGCCCTGACCGTTTCATGGTTATCCGGCATCAAATACTTAAAATCGCGGATGACTTCTATCTTGATCAGGTCGCCGCAGCCGAGTTCCCGCGCGAAGCGGGCGATCTTCACGGCTTCTTCCGCCGTCCGCGCGCCCGAGGTGTTCGGCAGCAGGGTCACGCCCGCGGGGATAGCGTCGAGGATATTCTCCTCGCCGCCCGGATTCGCGCGCCGTATCGCCAGCGTGACGATCTGCGCGCCCGCGCTCTCCACGGCCGCCCGGATCAGCGTCAGGGAGTATTTCCCGGAACCGAGGATGAAGCGCGATGTGAACGCGCGCCCGCCGAGCATGAGCGCGTCCGCGTCCGCCTTGGGACGCGCGGCCTCCGTCTTGTTCATCTTTAACCTCCGCTTACAAAATTCACGATCTCCACCCTGTCACCGTCCCGCAGTACAATGCCGTCATAGGCGGATTTTGGGATGATCGCGTCGTTCAGGCCGACGGCGACGCGGCGCGCGTCGTAGTCCCGCGCTCTCAGAAAGTCCGTGATCGAAAGGCCGGCCGCGCCCGCCGTTTCCTTTCCGTTTACCGAAATCATAGGGATGCCCTCCGTTTCGCCGCCAGGCCGTACGGCACGTAGACGGCGGACACCGACGCGATACACAGGAGGGTCGGTATCCCGACGGCAAAGCGGCCGAACAGGTAGTAGGCGAACATCCCGGCGAGGGCTGTGAGCAGCTTGTCCGCGCGCAGGGCCTTTTCGCTTACGGGAACGGCCAGAAGAAAATCAAGGAATATAATGGTATATATAGGAATAAATACCATGCCTATGCCCGTCAGGAACTGTTCGAGGAAAGCGCCGTAGCGTTCTATCGGAAAGACCGTCGATACGAGCGTGGCGCAGAGACCCGCCGCGAGGATGGGCGCGCGCTTGCTCTTCGTTTTGGCGACGCGTCCCGCCGATTCGGCGGCGGAATACAGGTCCAAAAAGGCGGTGGTCAGCGTGGAGAGCAGGACCACGCCGCAGGCGAGGTAACGAAAACGACCGGCCGCGACGAAAGCGAAGATGTCTCCGCCGCCCGTAACCGCGATGAAGAGACCGAACAGATACATAAGCGTACTGCCGGCGAAATATCCGGCAAAGGGTATGCCTGTCGCGCAACTTCGGTCCTCCGCCGATACGGTATAATCGCCGATGAGCGGCAGCCACGAAACGGGCATCGCTATGGACAGTTCGATCGCGAGGGTCATGCCGATATCGCCGCCGAAAGCGCCCGAGGGGATCGTCCCGCCGCGGGAGACCGCCTCCGCGAACAGCACCGCGCACAGCAGCAAAAGCAGCGCCACCGCGATATTATTCAGGCGCACGGCGGGACTGCCAAGTAGCAACGCCCACGCGAGTACGAGCGCGGAGAGTACGAGGGCCGCCGGCGCAAAGGGCAGCTGCGGCAATACGCTCGTTATGGCGCCGCCCGCCTGCACGATCATCACGACCGTCCAGCCGAGCAACTGCACGACGTTGCAGAGGGCCACCAGCCTGCCGCCCGCGCCGCCGAAAGACAGCGCGACCGCGCCCATCGCGTTTTCGCCGCGCGCGAACGACACGCCGCCGCCGAAAGCGAGCAGCGCGACGCCGATGAGATGTCCCGTCACGACGGCCGCGAAGCCCTTGCCGAGACCAAGCGGCGCGAGCAGACCGCCCGTGAATATTTCCGATACGGAAACGGCCGCGCCGATCCAGAGCAGCAACATGGTCGGTTTTTTCACACTTCCCTCTCCGCGTTCGCGCGCGCAGTCTCCCGCGGTGTTTCCGCGTCCATGCCGGCGCGGCGGTAGAGCGCCGCCATATGGCCCACGGGTCCGATGCCCGTCCCGACCGCGTAGGCGTCGCCGATGGCCTGCGTGACATAATCCTTGGCCGCGCGGACCGCCGTCTGCACATCGTCCCCGCACGCGAGCCGGCTCGCGACGGCCGAGGAGAGCGTACAGCCCGTTCCGTGCGTGTGCCGGGTGTTTATGCGCGCCGCGCGCAGGACGGTAAAAACACCGTCCGCGAACAGGATATCCTCCGCCGTCTCGCCCGGGAGATGGCCGCCCTTGATGAGTACGCTCTGCGCGCCGAGGCCCGCTATCGTTTCGGCGGCCCTGCGCGCGTCGGCCTCGTTTTCGATCGGAAAGCCGCAGAGTATCTCGGCCTCGGGGATGTTCGGCGTCGTGATGTCGGCGATCGCGATCAGTTCGCGCAGGGCGCGCGTCGCGTCCGCGCGCAGTATGCGGCAGCCGCTCTTCGATACCATCACGGGATCGATCACGATGTTTCGCGCGCCCTGTTTCGTCAGGCAATCGCGGATCGCGCGTATGATCCCCGCGCTCGAAACCATGCCCACCTTTACGGCGTCCACCCGTATATCCTCGAATACCGCCTCGATCTGCGCCGCGACGACGGAGGCTTCGATCTCGCGCACATCGTAGACGGCCCGCGTGTTCTGCACCGTCACGGCCGTAATCGCGGCCATGCCGTAGACGCCCAGAGCGCACATGGTCTTGAGATCGGCCTGTATGCCCGCGCCGCCGCTCGGATCGGAACCCGCAATGCTCAGTACATTCTTCATGCTCCCCGCCTTTCCGGGCCTTACAAAAAAGGCCCCCGGCATATACCGGCGGCGCAAAAGAACGGGTTTTCCTACGCCGGCATTATCCGGATCAGGTCCAAGGCGGCGTATTTTTGATACACCGCCTAAGGGTTCAAAGCCTCGATCGGCTTCATCTCAGCCGGAAACATCCGGCACCCCGCGTATTCGGTTTTGTCTGTGTTTGTATCTTTTGCTTATTATACACGTTCCCCGCGCGCATTGCAAATATATTTTTGACAATCACGCAAGCGGCAAATTGCAACATTAAGTGTCATGTAAATCTATGGAAATCCGATATTGGCCTTGCCCTTTCCCGGGGCCGTCCGCGGCGGCCTCCCGGGCGTGAAGCTACAACTTATTCAGTTCGTTCACAATCCGATCGTGATAGGCGTCGTACGCGTCGAACTGCTCCTCGTACTGCCTGAATTCGAGGAACAGTTTTCGCAGCACGTCGGCGGCGGCCCTTATATTGTCCCTGCAGACCGATTCCAGCCGATTCCGTTCGGACCGGTTGGCGTACAGCACAAAGACGCCGAAACCGGCGCCGACCGCCGTCAAAGCGAAGAGCGGGTAAGCCAGAAAAAATCCCCCCGCCAAGGCCAGCGCGGCCGCGCCGAAACAGAGGTAGGCTTTCAGGTCCTTGACCGCCGCCAGCGCGCCGCGTTTGACCTCCGTGTAATAGGATTCCATCTTTGAAATCTCCGCGCTTTCGTTCAAAAGGTCCGCGGTGCTTGTGTAATCGTTGATCGCAATCGGGATTATGCTTGTCCTTTTGCCGCGATAGTCCGCCGTGTATGCTTCGAGGGCCTTTTCCTGCAGACCCTTTGTGAGCGTGAACAGGTTCAGGCGAATCTGCCCCGAAATCTCCCGGTTGCCGCGTTCGTAAATCCAGCCGACCATTTCGGCTATGAGGTTTATATCGTTTTTGGCCCGCTGTCGCTCGGTCTCAAACTGCGCTTCGGCGGCGTCCGTATCGCCCTGCAGCCGGATAACGAGTTCGTTGTAGGCGATCTCGTCATAGACGGATTCTTCCGCCGGATTGGGCGCCGCAATCAACTCGTCGATATAACCCTTTAGGAACGCGTTCTTCTGCTCGACGGGAACATTCACGGTTCTCAGTATAAACTCCAGTATGTTTATATTGTTCTTTGCCCGCAGCATGTTCGCCGCCAACGCGTCATAGGCGCCGCTGCATTTTTGCAGCGTGGCGTATTCGAGCCGTTCGACAGGCTGCAAACGCGCGTAATTGTACCGAATCCGCTCCACGATATCCGCTTCGCTGTAGCCCTCCGCCTGCGCGCAGGAGAGGATGAAGTCGTTTATATAGGCGCTGATTTGCGCGCGCGCGGTTTCGTCGATCGTTTCGGCGATGGTTTTGCTGATCAGGGAAAACAGCATGAGGAAAGTATTCCGATCGTCGCCTTTTTGTTCGCATTCCCGATAGACGGCAAACCATTTCAGGGCCGCCTCGTCGCGTTGCAAACGCAGGTTGAGGAGCATGTAGAATATCGCGCTGTGCTTTTTGTCCAGAAAAACCGCCCGCGCCATGGCCCTGTCCGCCAAGTCCCTGTCGTCGTTTTTCCAGGCCATCACGCTGATCAGGACGCAGGTGAGCCAATAGTCCGGAATTTGGAGGTGTTGCAATGCGATGGATTTGGTGATGGTCTCGTCGCTGACCATGTTCACGTCGAGATTGTCCATAATCCCTTGGACGATCTTCCGCACCGTGCGGTAGTTTGAAAAATCGTAGTATTTCTTGTTGTTGGCCGCCCGAATCTTCTTGTTCGCGAGTTCGATGTTTTTGAAGCGCACGTACAGCTTTTCGATCTCGCCTTGAAGCGCCACGGCGTCGATGACCCGCCGGTGGGAATGCTGCATCCGCTCGCTCGCGTTTTGAAGCGTCTCCCGCATATATTGATTGTAATCCTCGAGCGTATGCCGCGCCTGCGACACCCCGTTTGATACGGTGAACAACTCGTTTTTCAGTTCCTGATTGATTCTTTCCGCTTGGCGCAACTCGTTTTCGAGCCGACTCACTTCACTTCTCAATTGGTAAAGGCTCATGCTTCCGATCCTCCCGTCTTGGATGCCGCCACCGCGCGTTCCCTGCCCCATTCCCTGATACGTCTGACCATATCGGGATTGTTCTTGGAGATCGGGACGATTTCTTTGAATTTTTCGACGAGCAGGCTTGGCGTCACGATCTCCTGCCCGTCCGTCAGGGCTGTTTGCGCGATCTCTTTCACGGCATACTCTATGTCCGAGTACGAAAATCCCTCCGACAGATCGATCAATTGCTCTGTGTCCCTCTCGTCGAGCGGGATGTGCAGAGACCGTTTCACATACTGTTCGACGGCCTCTCTTCTCTCCGCGCGGCTTGGCAGATCGATGAAGAAAATCTCCGAAAAACGCCCTTTGCGAAACAATTCCGGGGGCAAGGCGGAGATATCGTTTGCCGTGGCGACGAGAAAGACCCTGCTGAAAGATTCCTGCAGCCAGAAGAGGAAGAGTCCCAGCACCCGCTTGCCGGTATCGTTGCCCGCGTCCGAAACGGACAGCGCTTTCTCTATCTCATCGATCCAAACGACGCAGGGAGACACGTTGTCGATAAATTCAAGGGCCTCCCGCATTCTCTTTTCGCTCTCGCCGACCCACTTGTCGTACACCGTATCGAGATCGAAGCGAAACAGGGGCAGTTCCCACTCCTTTGCGATCATCTTCGCCGAATACGATTTGCCGCAGCCGGGAACGCCCGCGAGCAAGATGCCTTTCGGCGTATGCAAATCCCGCTGTCGCAGGGCCTCCTCGGAGGCGAAGAACACCTTCTTCTTTTCGACCAGCCAAGCTTTCAGGCCGTCGAGTCCCGCGACCTTCAGATCGGGATCCGGGCGGACGGGCCTTATGCTCGGCACCGAGCCGTAGAGCCGGCTCTTCTGCTTGGTCAACTCATGCAGATTGGACCTGTACAAACCCGCGTTGCGGATCAGCGTCGCGGAGAGGATGTTCTCGATCTGTATCTCGGAGAAGCCCCTGAGCAAGGTCGCGGCGCGCCGCAGATCCTCGTCGGTCCACTCGATGGGGTATCGCCCCTTGTACGCGGATACAAAGCGTCCCAGCTGTGCGATGCGTTCGTCGATATCGGGGTAGCGCAGGCTCGTCATCATGCCGAACTGCGCCAAGCGCGACCATACGGCGTCCGCGGTGATCAGGATGAGGGTGCCGCTTGTCTCCTTGGCGAGGTAGAGGATGTTGAGCAGTTCGCGGCTGAAGATATTGTCCTCGCCGATACGCTTCACGTCGCCGAAAGCGAAAGTCGAATTCCTGGTTTTTTTGAAAATCGAAGCGATATGCAGCAGGGGATCGCTGTCGGCGTTGCTGCTTTGTCCGCTGCCGAGCTTGCACAGTTGCTTGGCGTCGGTGTAATAGAAAATATCGCACGAGAGTTCGCGCGCGATCTCTTTCAGCATACGCTCCACGCGCTCCCGTTCGGGAGACTGTATGATAACCAGAGGCGTCCGCGCGCATATATAGTTTTTTACTTCTTCTTTCGCGGAGAGGAAATTGCCCGCTCCCTCCGCCTCAAATCGCTTTTTCAAATACGTTCATCCTCTGAATCAGAAACAATGAATCCTCCAGATCCGCGTTTCGGCTCTCCGGACTCATAAGCCGGAGGGCGGTCACGGTATCGTCCCAAAACCGTTCCGTTTGCGTTCGCACCGATCGCTCCAATTCTTCCCGTACAGCTTGGTCGAGGAAATGCAGACCCGTGAAAAACAGGCAAGCTCTCACCGCGCCGCGAAATTTTGCGAACAAGGGCGCCAGCTCCGCCAACTCGTTCAGCGAAATCAGCATGTTGAGGTCTTTCAGAAACCGCGCGATGCGCTTGTGCAGCATTTCGTTGACAGTCTCCGCGAGCGCCTGCCCAAACCGGGCGGCCGTGCGGTCCCCGGCGAGCAGGGAACCTCGCGCAATCGTCTCAGCGACTTCGCCGTCAATCGAAACGCCCGATTTGAGCAGATCAAAGCAGCGCAACCAGTCCTCGTATACGGTGGGAGGCACGGAGGGTTCCCATTCTCGCATGGCTTCCATGGCTATTTGGCAAGAAAGCTGTAAGGGGGTTCCAAGCTCCACGAGGGGAGTCTTTTGCTCATTTCGTTCAGTCTCTCGTCGGAGATAAGCGCACTGTCCTTGGCGGGCGCGGTGAAATTGTCGCGGATGCGCTGTTCCATCATCTGCTCGAATTCCAAGTCCTGATTGTTGGTGATATCGTTTTCCATGATCGGTCTCCTTTACAGAATTGTTGTCGACGGAATGATCCTTAGGATTCGTTACGGAATAAACTGGACATTTGGCTTGCCTTTTTTCCGCCGAACTGTGTTGCAAAGCCTCGCCGAACCTTAGGGTTCGTCTGCGTTTTGCGCCTTGCTCGACGAAAAAAA
>JAITKU010000227.1 GCA_031278255.1 Eubacteriales Family XIII. Incertae Sedis bacterium
GACTTTTCGTTATTTATTGAGATCGCCAAAAAATATCACGGGAGAAATCCAGAACAACTTGACACCGTCGAAAAAAAATTCGCCTTGACGCGGGGCGCGCGTATGCGATATACTGTTACCTGTGTCAGGGGAGTAGTTTTATTGCTCCGGCGATGCAATATTCGGATAAAATCGGCGAAACGTCCGCCGATCTGTCCGGTATTCGGCTGTCCGAGCAGTAAGTCCGCATGTCAACATCACGGCGTTTTGCCCGGCGGCGGACCCGTACAGAACGCTTTTGCGGCGTTTGACGGCAACAAGACTTTACACGGTTTTTTATTCGTGGAAATGTTTTGTTGTCGCTTTTATTTTTTGGGGAGGATTTGCATGTACGAACAATTGACGACGGCGGATGCGCTTGAAGCGTTGCGGGTTGACAGGGCGGTCGGGCTGCCGGCGGAAGAGGCGGCGGAACGCTTTGCGCGCTTCGGTCCGAACGCCTTTGCGGAGGGTGAGAAAAAGACGCTGATCAAGATGTTTTTGGCGCAGCTTAAGGACCCGATGATCTACATCCTGATGGCGGCGGCCCTCGTTTCGGCCGTCCTGCGCGAGATCGCGGACACGGTCATCATTCTCATCGTCGTACTCCTGAACGCCGTCATAGGCGTCGTTCAGGAGTCCAAGGCCGAAAAATCCTTGGAGGCCCTAAAGAAGCTCAGCAGTCCGACGGCGCTCGTGCGGCGCGGCGGAAAAGTCGCGGAGATCGCGGCGGAAAAGCTCGTCCCGGGCGATATCGTGATACTCGACGCGGGCCGCGTGGTGCCTGCGGATTTGCGCTTGACCGAATCGATCAATCTCAAGATAGAAGAATCCTCGCTGACGGGCGAATCCGTGCCCGCAGACAAGGACGCGGGCTTCGTCGCCGCGGGCGAGATCACGCTCGGCGACCGGCTGAACATGGCCTATATGTCCACGAGCGTCGCCTACGGCCGGGGTGAGGGCGTCGTGGTCCTGACGGGAATGAACACCGAAATCGGCAAGATCGCGCGCATGATCAACGAATCCAAGGAGGAATTGACGCCGCTGCAAAAAAGGCTCGCCGACCTCGGCAAGCTGCTCGGCATATTGGCCGTCGCGCTTTGCGCGGCGCTCTTTCTGCTGGCCCTGCTGCAGGGGCGCAACATCATGGAGATGCTCTTGACGGCGATCTCCCTTGCGGTGGCGGCGGTGCCGGAGGGTCTGCCCGCCGTGGTCACGATCGTGCTGGCCCTCGGGGTGCAGCGCATGGTGAAAGTCGGGAGTATCGTGCGCAAGTTGCCGGCCGTCGAGACGCTCGGCTCCGTGAGTACGGTCTGCTCCGACAAGACGGGAACGCTGACGCAGAATAAGATGACCGTCACAAAGGTCTGGACGCTCGGCGGAATGCGCGACGTTTCGGAGATGGAATACGGAGCTTACAAGTTGCTCGTGGACGGTTTTGTACTCTGCACGGACGCGGAGGCGGACGCCGAAACGGGTGTGCGCGCGGGCGATCCCACGGAACTGGCCCTGATCGATCTGGGCGCCGGGCTGTCCGTTCGGAAGAACGCGCTCTGCGCCGAACTGCCGCGCGTGGCGGAGCAGGCTTTCGATTCCGACAGGAAGATGATGACGACGGTTCACAGGCGGGTTTCCGACGCGCGCTTGATCGCCTTTACGAAAGGGGCGATGGACTGCGTCATAAAATGCTGCGACGCCATCCTGCCCGGGGGGGATATTACGGCCGAAGCCGCGAGCCGTCCGCTGACACCCGCGGACAGGGAAGCGATCGAGGCGGCGGCGGCGAATATGGCCGCGGACGCCCTGCGCGTACTCGCCGTGGCCTACAAGCTCGATGATGCCGACGCGCGCGAAGCCCGATTGACCTTCGTGGGACTCGCGGGCATGATCGACCCGCCGCGGCCGGAGGCGAGGGACGCCGTGGAGGTTTTTCGGGGCGCTTCCGTGACGACCGTCATGATCACGGGCGACCACAGGGATACGGCTTTCGCCATAGCGAAAGAACTCTCCATCGCGGACAGCCCCGCGCAGTGCATTACGGGCGACGAACTCTCCAAGATGAGCGAGGCGGAACGCAACGCGCGCGTGCCCGATCTGCGCGTGTTCGCGCGGGTTTCGCCCGAACACAAGGTCATGATCGTGAACGCGTTCCGCGCACGCGGCCAAATCGTATCCATGACGGGCGACGGCGTCAATGACGCGCCCTCGCTCAAGGCGGCGGATATAGGCGTCGCGATGGGAATCACGGGTACGGATGTCGCCAAGGGCGCGGCGGATATGGTGCTGACCGACGACAATTTTGCCACGATCAAAAGCGCGATCGAAGAGGGCCGCAACATCTACAACAACATCAAAAAGACGGTACTCTTCCTGCTTTCCTCGAACCTCGGCGAGATACTCACGATGTTCGCGGCGATCACGGCGGGTCTCGCCTCGCCGCTGCGCGCCATCCACATCCTTTGGATCAACCTGATCACGGATTCCCTGCCCGCCTTGGCGCTCGGCGCCGACACGGGGGACCCGCGCATTATGGAGGAGGCCCCGCGCAATCCGAAAGACAGCCTGTTCGCGCACGGCGGTCTCGCGACCACGATCTGTTACGGCGCGATCATAGGCGCGATCACGCTCGCGGCTTTCCTGTGGGCGCCGGCCGCAGCCCTGCGCGCGGCCGGCGAGGCCCTGACGCTCGGCAATCTGGACGCCGCGTTCGCGGATCCCCTGCTCTACAGGACGGCGCAGACCTACGCTTTCACGACGCTGGCGGTTTCGCAGCTCTTCAACGCGATCGGCTTTCGGAACCTGAAACGCTCGATATTCCGCATGAATCACATCGAAAACAAGATGATGGTCGTCGCGTTTTTCGTCGGACTCGTGCTGCAGGTCGCCGTCACGGAGCTGCCCGTCCTCTCGGAGGCTTTCGACACGGTCGCGCTTTCGCTCGGCGAATGGCTGCGCCTCGCCGCGCTCTGCACGGCGCCGCTGTGGTTCCACGAACTGCGCCTGCTCGCGCTGCGGATCGCCCGCGGACCCGGGCCGAGATAGGGCTGTTGCCGCACACCCCGCGGGACCGGAGACGCCGGCGGGACCGCGTCTTTGTTAAGGGTTGTATTCGCGCTTCTTTCCCGCGGTAATCGCCAAGCCGCCTTCCTTTATGATGCGGCGCACGATTTTCTTCGGTATGCGGTCGCTGCTGTCGTTGTCATTGTTGTTGCGTACATTGCGGGAACGTGGGTTCGACGCTTGCGCGCGGACCCATACGCCGTCTCGCCCGGGTCCGCCGTCGCGCGGGATGGGGGAAGGCCCGCGCGCGACAACAATCCTTTCCGATTTCTGTAAAAAAAATCTCGTTTTGTATTGATTCATTAGGCCATCGGTGATATGCTAATGTTGACCGGCAATGGATCGCTTTTGCGCGGATATTCCGGGATGCGCGGCCGCGCGAACGGAAAAGCGGGCGCAAGGGTGTCGGAAGCTTGTTTCGGGAGCGAACGATACGGAGAATCGCTTCGGGAGGGAAGCAGTTATGGATTCATTTCAGGGGAAAATCTGTCCTTACTTGCGAAAGACGAATACCTCAGAACACTTCGCAACGCGGTAAACGGCATAGAGAACCCGAGTGCCATCTATGCGGGGCAGAGGATTTTGCTGCCCGTCAGGCACGAGCAAGTGTAAATGCAGTATCAGTCAATAAGGAGGAAATTATTGTGAAACAGTCCTACAGCAAGCCGGCGGCGAAAGCTTTTCAATTGAAAGTCGCCTTGCAGCGCGCCGAATCGCCTGCATGGAAGAGGATCGTCGTGCCCGCCGGTATTAAGTTCAGCCGGCTCAGAGCGATCCTGACGGAGATGATGGGAAACTTCGGCGGACATCTCTACGCGTTTCGTTTCGAGGAGGAGAAGCGCATCCTTAACCACGTCGATAAGCAGGGGCGCGCGTTCGTGGGCGCGGTCCCGGGAGACGGCGAATATGAACGGTCGGACGCGCGGGAAGTCGTGATCGACGACCTGCTCCGGGAGGGCGGGGTCTTTTATTTCGACTGCGATTTCGGCGATGTTTGCGTCTATGAGATCAAGGTGGAAAGCTTGCTTGCGGACGGTCTGCATGGGGCGCCGCGCGTGATCGAATCCACAGAGGCCGGCGCCGGCGATCCGGACGATTCCGCGGCTTCGCGCGGGGACGGTGAGAGGAC
>JAITKU010000044.1 GCA_031278255.1 Eubacteriales Family XIII. Incertae Sedis bacterium
CAGCGGACCCAAATTCATGTCGCCGCAGGAGGCCATCGAAAAGATACTCGGATTTGCGGAGATGGCCAGGCGGGAGGGCCTTTTGGTACTGGAAGCCCGCATCGCGGACGAGAGCGACCACTTTCTGACGCGCGGCCTGCAACTTTTGGTGGACGGGGTTGACAGCGATCAGCTCGCCGAGTCCATGGAGGCCGATATCGCGGCGATGGAGGGCCGGCACGCGGCCAACGCCAATATATTCTCGCAGGCGGGCACCTACGCGCCGACCTTGGGCGTACTCGGCGCCGTGCTGGGGCTGATCGCGGCGCTCGGCCATATGGACGACACGGAGGCCCTCGGACACGCCATAGCCGCCGCTTTCGTGGCCACCCTGCTCGGCATCTTCACGGGCTACGTGCTGTGGCACCCGATGGCCAACAAGCTGAAGCGCAAAACAAAACAGGAGGTCCTCGTGCGCACCATCATCATGGAAGGCATCGTCGGCATATGCCGCGGCATGAACCCGCGCATGCTGAAGGACAACCTGTCCAATTATATTTCCGCGCGCGAACGCGAAACAAGCTGAGGCGAAACCGCGTCTTATATAGGGTGCGCGGCGGCGCAAAACCGGCGCAGGCGCATCGCCTTGCGCAACGCAAAACGGCGACAAACATATTACGGGAGAATCGATCATGGCAAAAAGACACGAAGAACACGAAGAGCATGCCGACGAGAGTTGGTTGGTCCCTTACGCAGACATACTGACCCTATTGCTCGCGCTGTTCATCGTGCTTTTCGCGTCGAGTTCGGTCGATGAGCAGAAATACAACGCGTTCGCGGAGGCTTTCTACACGGCTTTCAACGGCTTTTTCAGCGATGTCCTGTCTCAGGGCATGGGCGGCGACGGCTCGGGCGATATGGGCGATCTGAAGCTCCCCTACCCCAACGCGGGCAAGGAGGACGAGGAGGCAAAGGCGCAGGCCGAGGCCGAACAAGCCGCCGCGGAGGCGGCGGCGCTGCAGCTCGGCAATCTGTTTGAGTCCCTGTCGGAATACGTGACGGAAAACAACCTCGAAAACACCATCGCCGTTCAATTCGAGGGCGAAAGCGTACTCGTCGTGCTGAAGAACGATGTCTGGTTCGAGCCGGGCAGCGCGGACCTTACGCCGACCATGTACGCGCAGGCCGGCACGCTGGCCGATCTGATTCAGGCCAATCAAACGCCCGAAGCGCCGCTCGAGGTCGTCGTCGCCGGCCATACGGACAACGTACCGTCGAATTCCACCCGCTATCCGTCCAATTGGTATCTGAGTCTGGCCCGCGCCGTGAACTTCCTCGCCGTTCTTCTCGAGGACGGCGATCTCAGCCCCGAGCATTTCAGCACGCGCGGTTACGGTGAACTGCATCCCATCGCGACCAACGACACGCCGGAGGGCCGCAAGCTGAACCGGCGCGTGGAACTGCTCATATCGCGGCCCAAGATCATAGCCCCGCCCGACAACCTGCTGCTCAACGCGCTCGAGGAAAACCTCGGCGGCAAAGCCGCCGAGGCGTCCGCGGCGGAAACGCCGCCCGAAGAATAGCGAACCGCAAACAAGGCCGCCCGTGCCGGGCGGCCTTGCTTTTTTATGCGCGCCGCGCAAAGCGCGCGCCGGATCGGCCGCATCCCGTTTTTTTAATTGAAAGCCCGATCCAAATCCGCGATGATATCCTTTACGTTCTCCGTGCCGATCGAGAGACGCACGGTGTTGGGCTTGATCCCCTGATCCAGAAGATCCTCCGCCGAAAGCTGCGAATGCGTCGTGCTGGCGGGATGGATCACGAGGGATTTGACATCCGCGACGTTGGCGAGCAGGGAGAATATCTGCAGCTTGTCGATAAAGCGCTTGGCCTCATCCGCGCCGCCCTTGATCTCAAAGCTGAATATCGAACCCGCGCCGTTCGGAAAATACCGGTTGTAGATCGCGTGGCTCGGCTGATCGGGGAGGGAGGGATGGTTGATCCGCTCGACCTTGGGCTGCGTTTTCAGGTAGTCGATAACCTTGAGCGTGTTCTCGATATGCCGTTCTATGCGCAAAGAGAGCGTCTCTATGCCCTGCAGGAGCAGGAAAGCGTTGAACGGCGCGAGGGCCGCGCCCGTATCGCGCAGCAGGACGGCGCGAATCCGCGTCACAAAGGCCGCGGGTCCGGCGGCGGCCGTAAACGAGACGCCGTGATAACTCGCGTTGGGTTCCGTGATGTGCGGGAATTTGCCGCTCGCCTCCCAATCGAACTTGCCGCTCTCCACGATGATACCGCCCAGCGTCGTGCCGTGACCGCCGAGGAACTTCGTGGCGGAATGGACCACGATGTCCGCGCCGTATTCAAAGGGGCGGAGCAGATACGGGGAGGTAAACGTGTTGTCCACGATGAGGGGAATGCCGTTGTCGTGGGCGACCCGCGCCACCTTCTCGATGTCGATAACGTTGGAATTGGGATTGCCGAGCGATTCGATCAGGATGGCTTTCGTATTCGGCCTGACGGCGTTTTGGAAGCTGCCCTCCGCGTCCGGATCCACAAAGGTGGTCGTGATACCGTAATTCGGGAGGGTCTGGTCGAGCAGATTGAAGCTGCCGCCGTAGATGGTTTTGGCGGATACGATGTGGTCCCCCGCCAAGGCCAAATTCAGGATCGTATAACTCAGCGCCGCCGCGCCGGAACCCACGGCCAAGGCCGCCGAGCCGCCCTCGAGCGCCGCCACGCGCCTTTCCAGGATATCCTGCGTCGGATTCGTCAGGCGCGTGTAGATGTTGCCCGCGTCGGCAAGCCCGAAGCGCGCCGCCGCATGATCCGCGTTGTGGAACACGAAAGAGGTGGTCTGGTAGATGGGAACCGCTCTGGCGTCCGTGGCGGGATCGGCGAATTCCTGCCCTATGTGGATCTGTTTGGTTTCAAATGCCCACGCTTCGGTGTTCTTTTCGGCCATTTCTTTTTCCTTTCTCTCTGTTTCGCTCCCCCCTCGATGCCCCGAGAGGAAAAGCCCTGCGCTGCGATCTCGATCGATTACATATATAACATATCTGAATAATATGATTATAGCGCGCTTCTCCCCCATTGTCAATCGAAAATTTTAAAAAAGTCAGTGCCGATTCTTCGGGTTTTTCACAAAGCGATTAACCGCAATCGCAACGACAACGCCCACGGCGGTATCGAGCAGACGCCGCACGCTCGAGATGAAAGGTCCGTCCACGGTCTGTTCGAGGGCGATGATCAGAAAAACCACGCAGCCGATCACGACGGATTCGCTCAGGCGCAGCAGATTGCAGACGGTGATCAGCACGATCACGCCGAACGCGATCACCGCGATGATCAGATACGCGTTGTTGAGAAGCATGTCGATGTACAGGAAGATCATGCCGAGCAGGGCGCCGATCCCTGTTCCCGCCAGACGGTTGCGCCCGCTCTTGAGGGATTTCTCCACGCTGTCCTGCATACAGATGACGGTGGCCACGCAAGCCAGAAACGCGTCGAAATTCGTGGTATGGCCGAGGGAATCCGCAAATCGGTACAGCGTCAGGCAAATCAGAACGGACAGCGCCGTCTTTACCGTCCGCATACCGATCATCAGAGGATGTTTCTTATTGTTCGTTTCATTCATTCCGATCCTGATCCGTATTAATATGAACGACGCCGCCCAATCCGCTCGCTTTAGGGTTCGTTACGGAATAAAGTTGACAAATTTGGCGCAGAATTTTTTTCGTCGAGCAAGGCGCAAAACGCAGACGAACCCTAAGGTTCGGCGAGGCTTTGCAACACAGTTCGGC
>JAITKU010000120.1 GCA_031278255.1 Eubacteriales Family XIII. Incertae Sedis bacterium
TATCGCCGGACGACGCGATCGAGGACGGCAGCCGCGTGGATTTGCGCGCGTGAAATCCGTTAAGGACGCGGAGAAAAATACAGAATCTTGAACGACGCCGCTCAATCGCCTGCCGAAAGGCCGGGGATTGAGCGGCGTCGTTCAACAAACTCAAATGAGGAAGCATTATTCCTCGGCCTTTGTCTCGGCGGAAAGCGTCTCCCCTTCCGTCTCGTCAAACGTGCTGTCTATGAGCTTAATCAATTCCAGCAGACTTCTGAACGGCTGTTCTTCCTTTTGGTCCACATGGGTAACCAAACCTTGCCACGTGGCGTTCTGTCGGTTCAATATTCGTACGACAAAGGTTCGTTGCTCTGCGGCATTCCCGATTTCGCCCATCTTGCACCATCGGCTCCTTTCTTGTCAATTTGAAGTGTGTTCTGTGCATTGTACTTATCTCTGCATACAAATTCTACACACAAACGGTCACAATTTGGTGTCGGTTTGGAGATTTCACAACTTTTTCGTCGCGCAAAAACTTTTTTCTTCGGTCTCTGCGGAAAAACCGCAGTACCGCGGTTCTCAATCCGTTTCCGGCGCAACGGCCGTTCGTAAAGCATCATAGAAGCTTTCCGCATCGATGGGCTTGGTCAGATGACCGTTCATGCCGAGGGAAAGGCAACGCTCCCGATCCTCCGGAAAGGCGTGGGCCGTCAGCGCGTAGATCGGCAGCTCCCGATACTCCGGCATGGACCTGATGGTCTCGGTGGCTTCATAACCGTCCATGACGGGCATTTGCAGGTCCATCAGGACGAGATCGAAAGGCGGACAATCGCCGCGGTTTGAGTCCGCGAGCCGCGCCAGAGCCTCCTCGCCGTTTTGCGCCGTCACGACCTCGATGCCGACGGCGGTCAAGAGTTCCGCGGCGATCAGGGTGTTGATCTCGTTGTCCTCCACCAGCAGGATGCGTTTGTTCTGCAGCGCGGCGTTGCGGCGTTCCGCGCGCGTATCCGCGGCCCCGCTTTGCGCCGGACTCCCCTGTGCGGCGGAATCCCCCTCGCTCGGGAAGGTGCAGGAGAACGCGAAAGTCGTGCCCTTGCCCTCTTCGCCGGAAACGGTGATCCGCCCGCCCATCAACTCCACCATCTGCCGCGTAACGGTCAGGCCGATACCGGCGCCGCCGTATTTGCGGGTGGAGGAATTGTCCGCCTGATTGAAAGCGGAAAATATCTCGTCCATCTGCTCCTGCTTCATGCCGATACCCGTATCCGTCACGGCGAAATCCAGCGTCACCGTCTCCGCGTCGCGCGCGGATACGGCGGCCCGGACCGTAACGGTGCCCGCCTCGGTGAACTTGTAGGCGTTGTCGAGCAGGTTGATGAATATCTGCAGCAGACGCCGCGGGTCCCCCGTCAATTCCTCCGGCAGAGCGGAATCCAATTCAAAACGGAGTTCTACGCCGGAATCGGCGTCTCGGCCGCGGAAGAAGATCGCGAGGTCGTCGAACAACTGCCGGAGGTTAAAGGAAACGCATTCCAAGCGCATGTTGCCGGTATCGGCCTCGGAAAAGTCCAGGATATCGTTGATGATGCCGAGCAGGGACGAGGAGGCGCGGCGCATCTTCTCCGTGTAGTCCCGCTGCTTCTCGTCCATGGGCGTCTTGAGCAACAGATCGGCCAGCCCGATCACGGCGCTCAGGGGCGTGCGTATCTCGTGGCTCATATTGGCCAGAAAGAGGCTCTTTGCCCTGTTCGCGGCCATGGCCGCCGACATTGCGCCTTTCAGTTCGAGCAGCGTCCGCGCGCGCGCCAGCAGTTCCTCCTTGTCGAAAGGCTTTTGGATGTAATCGTTCGCGCCGGATTGGAATCCCAAGACCACGTCCTGAATTCGGTTTTTCGCGGTGAGCATTATGATGGGCAGTTCAAACAGCGAGTAGCGTTCCCGCAAGCGGCGGCAGACCTCGTATCCGGACATCTTGGGCATCATGACATCCAACAGGACGAGATCGAAGTTTTCCCCGCGCTCAAACAGATCGAGGGCCTCCATGCCGTTATAGGCGGCGGTCACGGAATAATCGCGTATCGTCAAGAGGTTGTTCAGCACCTGAATGTTGACCGGCTCGTCGTCCACGGCCAATATCCGAAAACCCGCGGCGTTCGCCGCCGCAGGCGCGCGTTCCGTCGTTTCGGCGTCCGCGGCAAACGTCTCTATATCGATCACCCTCGGGGCTTCGCGCAGAGCGGTTTCCTCACGCTTCGCATCCGACAGGGGCATGGTAAAGGTGAACACGGCGCCCTCGCCCGGTTTGGAAGCGACGCTTATCGTTCCGCCGTGCAACTCGATGATTTTTTTGCTTATGGACAGGCCGAGGCCGGTTCCGCCGTACTCCCGCGCCGTGGAACCGTCGGCCTGCTCAAAGGATTCAAAGATTTGATCGAATTTATCCTCCGAAATGCCGATACCCGTATCCGCAACCGAAACCGCGACCATGTCCCCGTCCGGCGTGACCGAGGCGGATACGACGATCCGGCCCTTTTCCGTGAATTTGATCGCGTTTCCGATCAGGTTGTACAGAATCTGCTGAATCCTGTTTTCATCCGCGCCGACGGCCGGCAGCGCGTCGTCTATCTCGTTGACCATCGACAGGTCCTTCCCCTTGATCAGCGGTTTGGACAGGATGAGGACCGTATCGACGATCGTTTTCAGATCGACGGGCCTGATCTGCAGGATGATCTCCCGGTTCTTCAGCTTTGTAAAGTCCAAGATATCGTTGATCATATTGGACAGCCGCTTGCCGCTGTTGGAAACGATCGCCAGATTGTATTTCTGCTCCTTGGAAAGCGGGCCGGTCGCTCCGTCTATCATGGATTCGACAATGCCGATGATCCCGTTGATCGGCGTGCGCAGTTCATGCGATGTGTTTGCCAGAAATTCGTCCTTGAGTTCGTTCAGCCTGTTCAGATATACGTTTTTCTCCTCGAGCGTCTTTGCGTATTTCTGCATTTCCTTGATGAGATTGTTGATCTTCTCCGCCATGAATTTGAAAGCCTTTGACAGGGCGCCGATCTCGTCGTTGCTCTCCGTCACCGGGATATCCGCGTCGAAACGGCCCTCGCCGAGAAGCTTTGCGCTTTCCGACAGCACGAGCAGGGGCTTCGTGATGTTCCGCGCGATGAGGTAGAGCAGGAGCGCGATGAGACAGATCGCTATCGCGGAAACCAAGAGTACGTAGTTTCGGATATCGTTGGCGTTGTCCAAGATCTTGGTCATGGGAATGCTCACCGCGACAGACCAGGGATTCGTGACCTCGCTGAAGCGGATCGGCATGTATACGGTATAGGAGTCCTCGTCGTTCGAGATGTACATCTCGCCGCTTGCGATGGCCTCCGCGATCTCCGTCGCCTGCCGCAGCCGATCCGCGTCCGCCGCCCGCAGCATGAGCGCGGCCATCTCGGGCGTCATCAGCGTCGGATCCAAATCGGACACGATGGCGCGGCCCAAAGACGCCTGCAGGTTGCGGACGAATTCCCGCGCGCCGTCGTAGGCCGCGCGCGCCTCCGCGTCCGCCGAAGTCTGTGCGGCAATCGCGGCGTCCGCCGCGGCGCGGGCTTTCACGGCGTCGGAGATCAGCATTTCATAGGCGAATACCTCCGTCAAATCCTTTGCCAGATACGCACCGTTGGGATGCGCCGCCACGGCGCCCGCGTTCGAGAAGATCGCCGT
>JAITKU010000164.1 GCA_031278255.1 Eubacteriales Family XIII. Incertae Sedis bacterium
TATTTATCGCCCACCTGCAGGTTCCGGCCCTCTTTCAGCGCGTGGCCGAAGGTCGAAAAGATCTCCGGCTTCACGCCGAGGACGGTGACATCCCGCGCGATCAGCTTCTCGTCTATGAATGTGAGCGAGATCGAAACCGTGGGGGTTATGGCCTCCACGCTCTGCATTTTCCCGATGTCGGCAAGGGTGATATCGTCGAGCTTGGCTTTCTTTCCGCCAACGGCGTCGGGGTTTCCGTATATCGTGATCAGATGCATATTCCCAAAACCCTCCAGCGAATCGCGAAAGGATTTCTGCAGTCCGAAACCGATCGAAAGCATGACGATGATGGCGCAGATGCCGATCAGGACGCCGAGTATGGCCAATACGGTCCTCGTTTTCCTGCGCAACAGGTTTTTGAGGCTGAGGGCAACCATATCCCTGTTATTCATCGATTTCCATCTCCCCGTGCAGTTTTTTGTTCTTCAAGTGTCGAAGAACAGTCGTGATGATTACGATCGCGAGCAGGGCCACGCCCCCGCCGATATAGAGCTTGTTTCGCAGCATCGACGGGTCCGTCGGGAGCGCCGCGTTCACGTTGTCCGCGGGCGCTTGCTGCTCGACGGGGAAAGAAAACTCCTTTTCGAGATATCTCTCATTGCCCGCGGGATCGTAGTAGCTGAATACGATCTTCCCGGCCATGTTCTCCACATTTTTGGGCGTAAAAGCGAAATCGTAGCTGTCGCTGCCGCCGCTGTCGAGATTGCCTACATAATAGTTGATGGGTTCCCTCGTGGTAAAATCGCCGCTCGCGACGATGCGCAGGTTGCGCAGCTGGGTCTTGCCCACATTGTAGAACTGCACATTCATCGTGGACTGCACGCCTACGCGCAGATCGCTCGGCGCCACAACGTCGGAGGCCGCCAGAGCCGTTTCCTGCACGATGGGAATGGATACGATGTCCGAAGATGCGAACTCGTTGCCCTCGCTGTCCTCATAGATCATATCGAGTTTCAGGGTCGCCGCTCGCTGCTCGGCGGTCGAGGAGGCCGCCATGCGCAGGCTCTTAAAAACGCCCGCGCTCGGGCTTACACGGTCCACATAGAACGAATTGCTGCCGCCGGCGGGCAGGATCGCGCCGTTTTCCGACGTGAAAGTCGCCTTGATATTGGACAGCGTTTTGGAACTCGTATTGTAGAGTCCTATGCTCAGGTTGAACTCTTTCCCCGCCTGCACAAACGCGCCGCCGTAGCTGTAGTTCTCCACGATCAGGCGCGGCGTTTTCACATTGCCCGTTTCGGCCTTGCGCAGAAATATGCTCGCGTACTGCGTCACGCTCGCGCTGTCCTTGGGCATGGTGGCGGTGATCTTGATGGGATAACTCTTCTGTTCCGTTTTTTCCTTATTGCTGAACAGTGTCACGGTGTAGGACCTTGTTTCGCCCTGCGGCACCTTGGGTTCCACGAACACGCTTTTCGTCTTGTTGATGACGCCGGCCTCGGGCGAGATCTCGATTTTAAGATCGTCCACGGGGCCTTTGCTGTTGTTCGCGATCTCGAAGCTGAGCGTAAATTCCTCGCCCGTGACAGCCTCGTGCGGCAGGTTGATATTTTGGATCAGAACGTCGGCGATGGCGCCCTGTTGCTGCCCGCCCGTGACGGGAATATAGATCGGGCGATCGAAACTCACCGTCGCGCCCTTGTTTACCGCGCTGATCTTGACGCTGACGGAATAATTCTTGTTCTCGGCTTTTTTGTCCGTAAGGATCGGAAACCGCACGTTCTTCGATTCGCCCACGCCCATATAGCCGACGAACTGTATGACGGAACTGTTGTCGAGCGACATGATATCGGGCAGGACGAGCGTGACTTGAACGTCCTGCAGCATGACATTGCCGCGGTTTGTGAGGGTCACACCCAAGTTCGTCGTTTCCGAGGCTTTCAGGCTGTCGCCGTCGAGCTTGTAGGACATATCCACCACGGGCGTATCAACGCCCACAGAGGCGGGCGTCAGATTGCGCGCCACGTTCACGCTGACGGTGTTCGCCCAAAGTTCGCCGCCGCTGTATGTGAACGTGATGGGAATGTATGAGGTCCCGTAAGCGGCGTTTGCGTCCACGTCCACGACGAAGGTATACCTTGCCTCTTCGCCGATTGCAAGCGAGGTCTGTCCCCCCAAGGCGCGTTCGTTCGTGAAGCCGTTCGTCTTGCCGATGTTCGCGCTTATCCCCTCAATGGGGCCGCCGCTTTGGTTTTTGAGTGTCAGCGTAAAGGAAACGTCCTTGGCCCCCTGTTTCGTATTGATGACGTTCGCTTCAAAACCCACCGAGACTTTCGATTCCGCCGCGAACGCCTTTGCGGGCGCGAACGCGGACAACAATCCAAAAATGACAAGCAACGCCGCCGTCGCGACGGCAAGGCGCCTCCGCATAATAAAAATGTACATAATCCCTTCCCCCTTGAAACCTTTATCGAGTATGCGAGGCCCCTATTCCCCGCCGCTCGGTGGTTCTTGTCTGACCGTAAGGTCCACGATATTGCCGTCTCGGACCGTGACGATCTTATCCGCATAGTCCGCAATGCTCCTGTCGTGGGTAACGAGTATGAGCGTCTGCATGTTTTCCCTGGCCATGCGCACGATGATATTCATAACTTCCTTTGTCGTATTGGTGTCCAGATTGCCCGTCGGCTCGTCCGCGAATATGATCTTGGGCCGTCCGACCAAGGCGCGCGCGATGCCCACCCGCTGCTGCTGACCGCCGCTCATCTGCGTCGGCCTCCGCTTCTCGTAACCCTTGAGTCCGACCAACTCGATGGCTTGCCGCGCCAGCGCCTCCCGCTTGTGCTTGTCCACGTTGCGGAACAGCAGCGGCAGACTGATGTTTTCGATCGCCGTCAACATCGGCATCAGATTGTAGGCTTGAAAGATAAATCCGATATTCTTTTGCCGAAACAGCGTGACACCCGCCTCGTCCAACTTGTGGATCGGAACGCCGCCGATGATGATCTCACCGCGCGTCGGCTTTTCGAGTCCGGCCACCATGTTCAAAAAAGTCGATTTGCCCGATCCCGAGGTTCCGAGAAAACAGGCGATTTCACCCTTGTATATCTCGAGGCTCACGTCGTTGAGCGCGACGATCCGTTCGCTCCCCATGCGATAGACCTTGCGCACGTGCCGAACCTCGATCAGGGGTTTCCTTTCCGTATTGCTTTTTACAGCATTTTCTGCCACACGATATCCCTCCTTGCAGTATTCCAAAAAACAAAAAGCCCGAGAACCGGCACAAAGACTGCCTCTCGGCTTATTGTTTTCGTTTTTCTTCGCCGTCCCGCCGGTCGATTCGCGGGTTTGCTTGAATAATTTCTCGCGCCGGTCAGCCCAGTTTTACTCTGTGAAAAGTCTTTTTGCCTTTCTTTATTAGAATAAAATCTCCCTTGAAAAGTTCCTTTGTGACGGTGAATTTTTTGTCCGTGATCTTTTCGTCATTGACGGAAAGGCCGCCCTGCTCTATGGCGCGCAGGCCCTCGCTGTTGCTTTTCACGAGGCCCAGTTCGCGGATGAGATCGGCCAAGCCGACGCCGGCGCCAAAGAAGCGCTCCGCGGGAAGCACGGTCGTGGGAACGTCGTCCGAATCGGCGCCGCCCGAGAAGAGGGCGCGCGCGGCGTCGCGCGCTTTTCCCGCCTCCTCCGCGCCGTGTACGAGCCGCGTCACCTCGTATGCGAGGATTTCCTTGGCGCGGTTGATCTCCGTGCCCTTTAGCGAGGAAAGCGCTTCCACCTCATCCATCGGGAGAAACGTGAGCATGGAAAGACAGGTGCGAACGTCCGCGTCCTCGACGTTGCGCCAATACTGGAAAAACTCGTAGGGTGAGGTCTTGTCCGCGTCGAGCCACAGCGCGCCCTTTTGGGTCTTGCCCATCTTCTTGCCGTCGCTCGTCTTGAGCAGGGTGAAAGTCATGCCGTAGGCGCGGCCGCCGGCCTCGCGTCTTATCAGGTCCACGCCGCCGAGTATATTCGACCATTGGTCGTCCCCGCCGAACTGCATACGGCAGTCGTATTTGCGGAACAATTCCAGAAAATCATAGGATTGCATCAGCATGTAGTTGAACTCCAGAAAGCTCAGCCCCTGTTCCATCCGCTGCTTGAAGCATTCCGCGGTCAACATCTTGTTTACGGAAAAATGGCGGCCTATGTCGCGTATGAAATCGATGTAATTCAGGTCCAGCAGCCATTCCGCGTTGTTCACGGCGATGGCGCATCCGTCCGTGAAGTCGATGAAGCGGCCGAACAGCGCCTCGAAGCGGCGGCAGTTTTCCGCCACCGTCTCCCTCGTCATCAGGCGGCGCATGTCCGAGCGGCCCGAGGGATCGCCGACCATGCCCGTACCGCCGCCGATCAGCACGATCGGGGTGTGCCCGCAACGCTGCATGTGCATCATGATGATGATCTGCATGAAATGCCCCACATGCAGGCTGTCGGCCGTCGGGTCAAAGCCGATGTAAAACCGGATTTTCTCGCGCGCGAGCAGTTCCCGAATCTCCTCCTCGTGCGTGGTCTGCCGTATGAAGCCCCTCTCGCTGAGTACATCGAACACATTGCCGGCGCCGCGCGCGCCCTCGCTTTGCAAAGCCATATACATACCTTTCTGTGTGAAAGACCGGGGGTTTGGACGGAGCCAAAATTGAACAGTTATCTTACTATTTTGTGCCGTAGAGCCTGTCCCCCGCATCCCCCAGCCCCGGCACAATATACTTATGCTCGTTCAGATGGCTGTCCTTGGCCGCGATGAAGATATCCACGTCCGGGTGGGCTTTTTGCAAGACCTCTATGCCCTCCGGCGCCGCGATCAGACAGACGAACGAGATGTTTCGGCCGCCCTTTTCCTTGATGAAGTCGATGGCGGAGACCGCCGAACCGCCCGTCGCGAGCATCGGATCGAGTACGAATACATGCCTGCGCTCTATATCGGCCGGCAGCTTGCAGTAATACTCCACCGGGAGATGGGTTTCGGGGTCGCGGTACAGCCCGATGTGCCCCACTTTCGCGTTCGGAACCAACTCCAATATGCCGTCCACCATGCCGAGACCGGCCCGCAGGATCGGTACGATGGCGATATCCATGCTCGTCAGCATACGGACCTTGGTCCGCGCGAGCGGCGTTTCGATCTCCACCTCCTCAAGCGGCAGGTCCCGCGTGAATTCGTAGCCCATCAGCATGGCGATCTCCTTGACCAGCTCCCGGAAATCCTTGACCGTTGTGTTTTTGTCGCGAATCATGGCTGTTTTGTGCTGGATCAGCGGGTGGTCGAAGATGTATAGTTTCCCCATGTGCTTTTCCTCCATTCCGATTACATATCGTTCAGCGCGTCCACGCGCCGCTTGTGCCGGCCCCCCTCGAAGGGCGTGTCGAGCCACAGGTCCGTGAGCGCCGCCGCCGTTTCCCCGCTGAGTATGCGCCCGCCGAGCGCGATGATGTTCGCGTCGTTGTGCCGCGCGCACATCTCCGCCATGAAAGCGTTTGTGCAGACCGCGCAGCGCACGCCCCTGACCTTGTTCGCGGCGATGGAAATGCCGATGCCCGTGCCGCAACAGACAAGGCCGCGATCGGCTCTTCCCTCGGCCACGGCCTCGCCGCAGGCCCGTCCGAAAGCGGGATAATCCACGGACTCTTCCGAGTCCGTTCCGAGGTCCAAAACCGTAAAGCCGCGCTTTGTGAGATGTTGCTTCAGGTATTCTTTCAGCGCGTAACCGCCGTGGTCCGAAGCGATTGCGATTTTCATGCAGGTCTCCTTTCGCGGCTCTTCGGCCGCCGCAGACGCGGACAAGGGCGCGCACCGGGCGCGTTTCTCATACCCGGATGATATTATAGCCCGCCGCTTTCATCATGCGGTTCATAACCGCGAAGCCGAGCGCGTCGTCCTCGCTGAGGGCGCCCGCGATGATCAGGTCGGCGCCCGCGTCGTCCAGGGCGCGGAGTTCCGCGAAAAGCCCTTGCGCCGCTTCCAAGAAAGCCTTTTCTTCAAACAGCAAGGTCCCTACGCGGCGGCCAAGGCGCTCGTTCAGGGTTTTCAGGCGCGCCATTTCGCTCTTCACGCGCTCCCGCGCGCCCTCGAGTACCATCATCTCCGCCTCGGGCGCGTAATGCCGGTATTTCATGCCCGGCGATTTGGGAACCCGAGCCGCGTCTTTGTCCCCGTCCCGCGTGAAAATCGCCGGATCCGTTTCCACGGATTTTCCGAGAAGCGCGGCTATCCCGTCCGCCGTGACAAAGCCCGGGCGCAGGATGACGGGCCTGCCCTCCGACAGGTCGAGTACGGTGGATTCTATGCCGACCCTGCACGGGTTTCCCGCCAATATCGCGTCCACGCGTCCGTCCAAATCCCGCAGGACATGCTCCGCCGCCGTCGGGCTCGGCCTGCCCGAGAGGTTTGCGCTCGGGGCGGCTATGGGCGTCCCCGCGCGGCGAATCAGCGCGAGGGCGACGGGATCGTCCGGCATCCGGACGGCGACGGAATCGAGTCCGCCCGTGACGGCATCCGGTACGGCGGCGCTTTTCTTCACCACGATGCTCAGCGGCCCCGGCCAGAAGCCCTCGATCAGCCGCACCGTGTCCGGCGTGAGCGCGGCGGCGAGCGCGCCTATATCGCTCGCCCGCGCCAGATGGACGATCATGGGATTGTCGGAGGGCCGGCCTTTCGCCGCGTATATCCTCCGCACGGCCGCTTCGTTGAAAGCGTCCGCGCCGAGTCCGTAGACCGTTTCCGTCGGAAAGGCGACAAGACCGCCCCGCCGTATGACGCGCGCCGCTTCCTCCACGGCTTCGAGCGCGGTATCCGTCGCGCGCCGCGCCTCCGCTTCGCCGCGGACCTCGGCGCGTTCCAACATCTCCTCGGTCAGATTCCTCACATCGTAAATCGCTGTATTCATATGAATTCAAATATTTATCGTAAATCGCTTATATACTGTTTCGCTCCGTGGCGGGCGATTTCGACTCCGCGCTCGCGCTCCAAAACGCTCCGCTTCCTCGTCCGCCCGTTCAAAAGCGCTTCATCCGCTCGGCGCGGTCATCCGTTACCAGCCCGTCTATAACCTCGTCCAGGTCCCCGTCGAGGAAATAATCGAGTTTGTACAGGGTCAGGTTGATCCTGTGGTCCGAAACCCGCCCCTGCGGGAAGTTGTAGGTCCTGATGCGCTCGCTGCGGTCCCCCGTGCCCACCTGATTCTTGCGCGCCTCCGATATCTCGCGGTTCTGCTCCCGCTGCTTCTCGTCGAACAGGCGGGCGCGCAGTACCTAGAAAGCCATTTCCTTGTTCTTTATCTGGGATTTTTCGTCCTGACAGGTCACGACGATACCCGTCGGGATATGGGTCAGCCGCACGGCGGAATCCGTCGTGTTCACGGACTGCCCGCCGTTGCCGGACGAATGATACACATCGGTGCGCACATCGTTCGGATCGATATCGATCTCCACGTCCTCCACCTCCGGCAGCACCGCGACGGTGGCCGCCGAGGTGTGTATCCGGCCGCTCGACTCCGTTTCCGGCACCCGCTGCACGCGATGAACGCCGCTTTCGTACTTGAGCCGCGAATAAGCGCCGCG
>JAITKU010000196.1 GCA_031278255.1 Eubacteriales Family XIII. Incertae Sedis bacterium
CGGTCGATCGCTCCGGTATACGGAGCGGAATCTTAAATGAAAAACGGTATGGGTGATCACGGAAGCGAGAATGCCCAAATCGGCCCGCCCGCGATCGTGCCGGTTTTGCCGTAGGGGAAAGAGCCCCATCGCGCGTCCGTTTGGTCGGTGCGGACGATCCGGTCACAGCCGACCGTGTCGCGTTCGCGAACATGGCCGAGTTGATGGGATTTGTCGCCTGATCCGCGCGTCCGGCGTTCTTTTGATATGCGTGATACGCGCTTCCGCCCGGGTGTGTCCGTTCATTCGCTCTTTACCTTCGTGAAGCCCGCGAGGACGAGCATTTGGCCGATGAGCGCCGCGATGAGCGCGATCCATGAGAATTTGAGGCCGAACAGCATGGTCAGCAGGGCAAAAGCCGCGAGCGCCGCGATCCACAGCGCGCCGGAAAAGAGTCCGAAGCGTTCTTCCGCAGCCGGGTTTCCGAAGCGCTCGCGTTCGCGTTTCATGTGCGCCGCGCGTCGCGCGCGCACCCACGGCTTGCTCCTGTCCTTTTCCGTCAGGATCAGAAAGACGCCGAAAGCCGCGCCGGGCAGCGCGAAAGGAATCAGGCTCGCCACCGCCTGCATGAGGCCCGCGCCCTCCGCGAAATAGGTGAGCAGGGATGCGAACACGCCGAAGAGGAACAGAGCGCTCGCCGCAACGTAGAGCAGCGCCCGTTTCGTGCCCATGGCCTCGCGGACGGCGGTTTCCTGCGTGAGGGCGAGAAAGACCAGCGCGATAACCGGTATGCCGACAAAAAAGAGCGTCGTGCCGATGGGCGCGAGGACGGTGCCGGAAACGAGTTGCGACAGGATGACGACGATGATCCCAAAGCCGACCGCCGTGCCGCACAGCACGAACAAGGCGATCCGCCACGCCGACATATAGCGTCGGGTCTGCATGTACATTTCGCTGAGTACCTCCTGTTTCTTCCTGCGACTGACTTCATCCGCCGCGGCGGACATATCGCCCAGTTCCTTCGTCGCCTTGTCGAAAGCGTCCCTTTCGCCGACGCCGCCTTTCGCGAGGTCCGCGATCCGCTCGTCCAGATGGTTCCGCAGTTCCTCCTTGAAGTCCGCGAGCGCCGCGTTCTGCTCGTAATCGGCGAACAGCGCGTCTATATATGCCTGTGTGTTCATCCCTCTTCCTCCTCTAACAAACGGCTCAGGATTCCTTGCGTAAATTCCCAGTCCAGCAGGTTTTGCCGGTAGCGCGCGCGCCCCTTGTCCGTGATGTGATAGTATTTCCGCCGCGCGCCCTGCGTTTCGTCGCCCCAATAGGAGCTGATACAGCCCTCTTTTTCCAGACGCTTATAGCTCGAATACAAGGTGTCCGCTTTCATTTCGTACAGGCCGCCCGTGCGGGCCGGAATCCGATTGTGGATCTCGAGGCCGTAGCGATCGGCGTTCATCAGAACAGCCAGCACGATGGTGTCCGTGTGACCCCGCAAGAGATCGGAGGACAGTTTCGGCTCCATGCAGTTTCTCCTTTTCGCCATGTATTTGTTTCTGACAATGATAACGATAACACAAATATCTGTGTCTGTCAAGTATATATTTTAAAAAAAATTGCCGCCTCCGCGTCGCGGGCGACACTTGATGGGCCACACCGTTTCACGGAATGATGGCGTTTACAACAACTATCCCGTGCCCCGTCACTTGATCCAATTCACCTTATTGGTCAAAAAGAGCAGGGGATTTCGCTTGATCCGCGCGGCCTCCTTGAGCAGGAGGTCCCGCTTATTGTTCTGCGGCTTTATGATCACGATATCCATGAGCGAGGACAGGATGCGCGCGCTGTCCTCCCCGGCGGCGCAAAGGCCGCTTTCGATGAGGTCGCTTTCGCCGACGGCCAGATCGCCCGGCGTGAGCGGCTCGCCCTTGGCCCTGATCTCTTCCAGGATGTACAGCCTGTTTTCTATCTTCAGATCGCGGCGGTCGAAGATCTTTTTCTCCTGACGCGCAACCCTGTCTATAAAGTAATAATCGTCGAATCCGCAACGCTTGATGAAACGTTTGAGTTCGATCTTCGTGTTCAGAAAATAGATCCTGTCGGTGTAACGCAGGGTCTTTAAGAACTTCGTTTCCGTCTTTTCGTCGAAACGCAAAGCGATTACGGCGGACTCCATCGCTTTCCGGTTGAACCTGCGAAACAGCAGCGCCCAGCGATAATCCGTTTCGGGGCGCGCCAGTTCCAGATTTTCGACGAGCGTCAGAAATTCCGCGCGCACGCCGCCGCGCGCGTTTTCCCAAACGCCGGGTCCCAAGATATGGGGAAGAAGCCCCGCGTCCGTCGCGAGTTTAAGCCCGCGGGCACCGTGCGGCGGGGCGAGGATCGCCGTCATTTCCTCGCGGAGCAGCGATTTGGCCGGCGCCGTTCCAAAGGCCGTCCGCAGGTCCTTCATGAGTTCTTTCGTTATCGCGCAGTCGAGCGCGCGCGCGAGCCGGATCGTTCCCAGCGCGGCCGCGGTGTTCAAAGGCGCGGCCGCCTCCCCGCTTCGCGTCAAACGACCGTCGCGCAGGGAAAGCGCGTCGAACGGTTCCGTCGCGTACGCGTATCCGTTTTCGAGCAGGTCTTGTACCGTTTTTGCTATTCTCTCATCCATACCGGCGCGGCCCGCCCGGGGCAGGCCCTTTTTCTAAACGAAGCGAGGCGGCGAGCCTCCGTTTTGTGCCGGATGCCCGGGACGCCTCGCTTATATACGGATTAAGGCCGGCGATCACGCGCGCAAGGCTAGGCTTCCGCAGCCCGCAACGCCGCCTCCTTATCGATCTTTCTGTTTTCGAGTACGGCTCGGTACTCTTCGTCCGTCATCTTTTCCATCGAGATACCCGTGAAGCCGTAGAATATCGAAACGAGCGGATTCAACAGGTTGAGGAACGCAAAGGGCGCGTACTGCATGGTCGGCACACCGAGGAAATTGCTCATGGTCGCCCCGCAGGTGTTCCACGGAACAAGCGGCGAGGTGAGCGTGCCCGAATCCTCGAGACATCTGGAGAGGTTCTTGTTCTTCAGACGCATATCCTCGAAAGCCTCCCTGTACATTCTGCCCGTGAGAATGATCGACAGATACTGATCGGAAGCTATGACGTTCATAACGATACAGGAGAATACGGTAACGGTGACGAGGGCGCCCACGTTCCGCGCGAGCTTCAACATGGCCTCGGCCAAGGACGCCAACATGCCCGACGAATCCATGATACCGCCGAACATCATGGCGCATATGATGAGATTGACGGTCCACATCATGGAATCCATGCCGCCCCTGCTCAAAAGATCGTCGATATCCACATTGCCGGTCGCCGATTCATAGCCGTAGTGCAGGAGTCCGAACCAGTCCGAAAGGGGGACGCCTTGGAAGATCATCCCCATGATCACACCGAGGATCGCGCCGCCCAACATGCCGGGGATCGCCGGCGTTTTCAGCGCGACCATCACGATGACCAGCACCGGCGGAACGAGCAAAAGGGGATTGATGTTGAACGCGTCCGCGAGCGCGGTCTGAAGCTCCGCGACGGCGGACATATCCGAGCTGCTGCCGATCCGGCTGATGCCCATGAGGGCGTAGATCACAAGCGCGAGGACGAGCGAGGGCGTGACGGTCCATATCATGTGGCGGATATGCTCGAAGAGGTTCGAGCCGGCCACGGCCGGCGCCATGTTCGTCGTATCCGACAGCGGCGACATCTTATCGCCGACATAGGCGCCCGATACGATGGAACCCGCGACCATGGCCGGGTTCAGCCCGAGGCCCATGCCGATGCCGACCAAGGCGATACCGATCGTGCCCGCCGTCGTCCACGACGAGCCCGTGGACAGCGAAACAATACCGCAGATGATGCAACTGGAAACGAGAAAGACGGCGGGATTCAATATCATAAGTCCGTAGTAGATCATGGCGGGAACGATGCCGGCGGCGATCCACGAGCCGATCAGCATTCCGACGACCATCAGGATCAGGCAGGCCTGCATAGCCCTCGATATACCCGCGATAATGCCGTTCTCAAGAAATTTCCATTTGTAGCCGTTCTTCAGCGCGACGATTGCGGCGACGGCCGCCGCGAGGATCAGCGGTATGTGCAATTCCCCATAGCCGCAGTACAGCGGTGAGCTTTCCTGTCCATAGAAAAAGATCAAGTGAAAAATGTTGAGCGCGTAGCAGAACAGCAGAATCGTTATGATCATGACGACCCCCACCTGCCACATAGGTATCTTTCTACCCATACTGTCTACCTCCTTCAATAATCTCTGCAACCCTTTAAATTGAACAAAGCTTTCAAGATCGGCGCAACAGGGAAAGCGGACCTCAAAATCCTTTGTTTTCAAGATGTATTAAGCATATACCATATTTTTGCGGCTGTCAATGGTTTTTGCGCTTCGCGCCCTTGTATTTTTGCCAA
>JAITKU010000009.1 GCA_031278255.1 Eubacteriales Family XIII. Incertae Sedis bacterium
CGCAAAAACGGCATCGACTGCCCGGATACGGCGGCGCACCGCGCGGCGCTGGGCCGCGATTACGATCTGCCCTTCGAAGGCCCCTACATCATCAAGCCCGCAAACGGCGTAGCGTACTGGGAGCATCCCTTCGCGGGGCAGAACAAGGTATTCAAGGCCGCGACGCGAGCGGAGGCGGACGGCATCCTCGACCGCGTATACGCCTCCGGCTACGACGATTCCGTCATCATACAGAACTTCATTCCGGGCGACGACAGCTTCATGCGCGTGCTCACCTGCTATTCCGACCGCAACGGCCGCATCCGGCTGTCGTGCATGGGACACGTGCTTCTCGAGGAGCATACGCCGCACGGCATAGGCAACCACGCCGTGATTCTCACGGAGTACAACGAGGCTGTGCAGACGCGCTTTTCCAAGCTGCTGGAGGACCTGCATTACACCGGCTTCTCGAATTTCGACCTCAAATACGACCGCAGGGACGGCAAGTTCAAGGTCTTTGAGTTGAACGCGCGGCAGGGCAGGAGCAACTATTACGTGACGGGCGCCGGCGAGAACATCGCGCGCTACCTCGTCGAGGACCTCGTCTTTGAGCGGGATTTGCAACCCAAATCCGTGACGGCCCGCTCGCTGTGGATGGTCGTTCCGAAGCGGGTGGCTTTCTCCTATGTGCCGCGGACGCCGTACCGGGCGGAGATGAAGCGGCTCTTGCGCGAGGGCCGCTGTGTGAACCCGCTCCTCTACAAGGCGGACGGCGGCATAAGGCACAGCCTCGGTATCGGGAAAAACCTGCTCGGCCATTTCTTTAAATTCCGCAAGTATTACGGGAAAAAGGGGCTATGACGGAAAAGAATGTAAGAATCGGCGTGATAGGCGGCATGGGACCCGCCGCGAGCGCGCTTTTTTACCGCATGACGGTGGAGCATACGAAAGCGCTGCGCGACCAAGAACACTTGGATATGCTTCTTTTCAGCCACGCCACGATGCCGGACCGCACGGAGGCCCTGCTCGGGGGCCGGCGCGCGGAGCTTCTGAAGCTGCTTCTGGCGGACGCGCGGATGCTGGAAAACTGCGGCGCGGACGCGATCGCGATCCCTTGCAACACCTCGCATGCGCTCGCGGACGAGATACGGGCGGGCATAAGCATCCCCCTGATCGACATGGTGACGGAAACCGCCCTCGAATGCGCCGCGCGTCTCGCGGACAGGCCCGCGCGGGTCGCGGTACTCGCCACGGACGGCACGGTGCGGGCGGGCCTTTACGGGCGCGCCTTAGAGTCGCACGGTATTGAGCCTTGGCTGCCGCCCGGCGCGTTACAGAGCCTCGTCATGCAGCTTATATACGACGGCGTCAAGAGGGGCGGCCGCGTCGATTACGCGGATTTTCGGACGATCGAGCGCGCGCTCGCCCGCGCCGGCTGCGACGCGGCGCTCCTGGCCTGCACGGAACTGTCGGTACTCAGGGAAGCGTTCAATCTGCCCGCGTTCTATATAGACGCCCTGCTGACGCTCGTGAAGCGCGTGATCCGCTTTGCGGGCAAGGAATACATATGAGTCCGCGCGGGAAACGGAATCCGCGCGCCGCGAACAAGCTTGCGCGTGCGCTTTCGGCGCGCGTACGCGAAAAAGGGATATCACTTAACCGTAATATATTACCGTAAAGCATACACAAATATGAAAAAAACATATCGCAGCCTGCGCGACTGCGCGGGCTTACTGAAGGATAAGGGTCTGCTCGTCCGCGTTTCGCCGGACGGTGCGGACGCGTGCGACCGCGCGATCGAGACTCTGTGCTACGATTCGCGGGAGGCGTGCAAGGGCGCGCTCTTCTTCTGCAAGGGCGCGCGTTTTTCGGCGGAATACCTGCTGCGCGCCCTCGCCGCCGGCGCCGTCGCCTATGTCAGCGAAACCGAATACGCGGGCGCAAACGCGCCGGCGCTGATCGTTTCCGACCTGCGCGCGGCCTTGGCTCTCCTGGCGAACGCCTATTACGGCGAGGTCCGGAGAAGCTTGAAACTCGTGGGCGTGACGGGTACGAAAGGCAAATCCACGACCGCCTTTTACCTCAAGGCCGTTCTGGACGATATGCAGACCGCCCGGCACGGGATGCCGGCGGCGATCCTGTCGAGCATTGAAAATTACGACGGGCTTATCCGCGAGGAATCGCATCTCACGACGCCGGAGACCTTGGAATTGCACAGGCATTTCAAAAACGCCGTCGAAAGCGGCATGGAATACATGGTCATGGAGGTGTCGAGCCAAGCGCTCAAGTATGACAGGACGCTGGGCCTGCGCTTCGACGCGGCCTGCTTTTTGAACATCGGGGAGGACCATATAAGCGACATCGAACACGCGGATTTCGAGGACTATTTCTCATCCAAACTCAGGATATTCCGCCAATGCGACGCGGTCTGCGTGAACGCGGACGCGGCGGAAGCGGCGCGGATTGCAAAGGCCGCCGAGGTCTGCCCGCGGGTACTTCGCTTCGGGCTTTCGGAGGGCGCGGACCTGCGCGCCATCGACATCAGGCCATCCGGCACGGGCCTTGCCTTTCGCACGGAGAGCCGCACAGCCGCGCTTTCGGGCGTGGATTTTGAGATAGGCATGCCGGGGTATTTCAATGTCGAAAACGCGCTTGCGGCCATAGCCCTCGCGCAGCTTTTGGACGTACCCGTCCGGCACATCCGGGCCGGACTCGCCGCGGCGCGCGTCGCCGGCAGGATGGAACTGTTCCGGGGCGCGGACGGAAAGATCGTTATCGTGGACTACGCGCACAACAAATTGAGTTTTGAAACGCTGTTCAAATCAGTGCGGCGCGCGTACGCGGACAGGCGGATCGGTATCGTTTTCGGTTGCCCCGGCGGAAAAGCCCTCGGCCGCCGGCGCGAACTCGGCGCTCTGGCGGGCGAACACGCGGACTTCCTCTATCTGACGGAGGAGGATGCGGGGGAAGAGGATGTCTCGGAGATATGCCGCGAGATCGCTTCCTACGCGGCGCCCTTCGGCCGCCCCTGCCGCATTGTTTTGGATCGGGAGGAGGCCATACGCGCGGCCTTGGCGGAAGCGGATGCGCACACCGTCCTGCTCGTGACGGGCAAGGGCAGGGAAACGCGCCAGAAGCGGGGGCGCGTGTACGTGGATACGCCCTCCGATGTGGCGTATGTGGAAAAATATCTCCGCGCGCCCGCGTCCTATTCCTCTTCTTCGTCCGAATAGGCGTACGCGTCCTCCGCGAGTTCGTCTATCGGATACACGGAGGCCTCGATCGGGTAGTCCATACAGTCGCGGAAATCGAAAAAATAATCGGCGCCGCCGAGCCTTTCGAGGCGGGCGAGCATCAGGGCTTCGCAGACGCCCACATCGCTCTTTATTCCGGTATTCTTGTTTTCGCACCGGACCGCGCGGTCGAAGATATACCATTGCCTGAAGCGCAGGAATTCCTCGGTAAACAGGTCCGGACCGCGATCCGCGGCGCACCGCGCGAGGCGCGTCATGTTGCGGCCTATGGAGTCGAGCAGGAGATAAAATTCCGTTTGGTCATCGGGGGCGTTCGCGAGCGTTTCCTCAAAATAACCCTCCGTCAGCTCCGCGAGGGTTTTCCTGTCCACGGCAACGAAGAATTCGCGCAGGGTTTCAAAGGGTATCTCCCGTTCGTTTTCAACGAGTTCCGCGTAGTATTCAAAAAAGCCGAACTCTTCAAAGTCCTCGATCTCCAAAAGCCGCAACAATTCGTCAATTCCCATCCCGTTCTCCTTTGAGGCCGCGCCGCAGGGTGTCCGTGTCCACGGTCTTGAACACGATGTTCAGATTCGTCGATTCAAAGATACGCCGGATCATGTTCACAAAGTTTTCGGACAGATCGCTCGCATAGAACGTATGCTCCGCGTTCGCGGTCGCGGCGAGCATATCCTCCCGCGTCAGCGTTTCGCGGATGCTTTGCAGGATTTCCCGCGAGGGGTCCACGATACGCAAGCCGGGGTAGAGCTTTTGGATGTTCCTGCGAATCAGCGGGTAATGCGTGCAACCCAGCACCAGGGTGTCTATATTGTTATAGGATATGAAACCGTCCAAATAGTATCGTATGGAAAGGTCCATGATTTCATGCTCGATGATACCCTCCTCGATGAGCGGCACGAGGGCGGGGCAGGCTGCCTGCGCGATGTCGAGTTCTCTGTTGCAATTCAGAATCTTGTTGCGGTAAGCGTTGCTGCGGATCGTGGCCTTGGTGCCGACGACGCCGATCCGGTCCTCGGGTCCGCAGAGTTCGGCCGTCGCGCGGGCGGCGGGATCGATGACGCTGAGGAAAGGGGTTTTGGGATGCCTTTTGCGCAATTCCTCTATGCAGACGGAACTGACCGTATTGCAGGCGATCACGATCATCTTTACGTCGTTTTCAATGAGAAAATCGGAGATTTCAAAAGAGAACGCGCGTATGGTGGAAACCGCCTTGGAACCGTAGGGCGTTCCGGCGGTGTCTCCGAAATACACGATGCGCTCCCGCGGCAGGGCATCCATGAGGTAGGGTATGCAGGTGAGGCCGCCCGGCCCCGAATCGAAAAAACCGATCGGGCGATTGTCCATGAAGCTTGCTTCCTTTCGCTTAAATATGCCGGTATTGTCTAATGCTATCATAAAGCAGAACGCGGCGACGGTCAAGGTGTAATCGGAAAGAATGCCACGTTCGCAGCCGTGCGTGTAACACCGTTTCGCGCGGCATGCGCCGTTCATTCGCTATCCGGTTTTGATTCGACAAGCGCCCTGAGCAGTTTGAATTCCGTATCGGTGAGAAGCTTCGTCTTGTCCGTCAGGTTGGCGCTGACATCGCCCAATTCGCGGTTGAAAAACAGATCCGGATCGGAAAAGACCGCGAGCAGCCCCTCGCCGATCCGCGTCGTCGCGCATATGGCGTTCCCGGCCTCGTCGCGAATCAAGACCTCTCCCCCTGCGATTGCGGACGCGTTTGCCGTCAAGGGTATGTCCCGTATCTCGCCGTAATCGGCGTATCGCCCAATGCGCGCGCCGGTCAGCTCCATGCCCACAAGCGCCAATAGCCCGTTTGAATGCGCGCCGCTCGCGACATTGTCCAGCACGAGAAGCCGCGCGCCCGCGGTGAGTTCATCGAGTATCCGTTGCGGATTTTTTATCTCCCGGACCGGCTTGGCGAGAATCGCAAGATCCCCGTTTCGCACGGCGTCGAGCAGTTCTTCCTCCGCGCGCGGGAAATAATCGAGCCTTTGGGT
>JAITKU010000015.1 GCA_031278255.1 Eubacteriales Family XIII. Incertae Sedis bacterium
GGGATCCCGACGGACCCGGCGCCGGCGGCGACGCGACGGTAAATCAAGCCGCTTTTGTGATCATCGCGGCCAAGGTGAGCGGACTGACCATCACGGATCTTCGTTCCGTGGCCGTTTGGGCGGCGAACGACACTTTCCTGTATGCGTCCGGCCAGATTGACAGCAAGAAGTTCAATGGGCATGACTTTCCGCTCGACGTGAGCAACGAGGTGGATCATCTTGGTTATGTCCTCGCGGGTATTGACAGCCTCGACGACCTCGCGACGGACAACGTCATCTACATCTATAAGCATCCGGAGACCAAGAAGATCACGCGCATTGACGTGGGTACCGAATCGCAGAGCGGTACGGTTACGAATTACAACGAAAAAGATTTTACCAGTACCTTGGGCGGCAAAGTGCTTCTGTGGGGGCCGTATGAGGGCATCGGTCAAAGCTCCGTCAAAAAAGTCGGCACCGAGGGCACGGCCTTGCTCGACATCTATAAGAGAATTTACGCTTTCCGACTCGGCGAGGCTTCCAGAGGCAATTTCGCAGTACTTCTTGAAAGTGCGAACTACTTCGGCGATCAAGCCAAGATTTTCGACAAGACCGGAAAAGAAGTCATATACAGCCTGAAGGATACTATTACTCGCGCCACTAATAGCATAATAGACAGCAAATCCTCTGTGACCGCAGATAATGAAAGTTTGTTTGAGTACAAGCTTTCCGGCGGCAAACTTACCTCAGTTGAGCAAAGCTCTACGCTTGTGAATGTGGAAGGGCTAGGCGGCGCGCCGAGCGAAGCGGGCGAAGTGAGTAAAACCGGATCGATTCTATATGTAAACAACATCGGCCTTTCGATTGACAGCAGCGTAATTGTTTATGTGAGAAACGGCGTCGGCGACTACAGCCTTGGTTCTATCAAGGATTTGGCAGGTGTAAAATTCAAGAATAATTTCGAGTATATACGGGAAAAGACTGATACCGGACCCGGAAATGTCGTGGCCTTGCTTGTTAACGCCAACGATGCCGGCGCGAATGATGTGTTTGTAATGATCAACAGCATTGCCGAGGGTTGGTCTGACGGCCCTATCAACGTTGTCAACGGTCTTAACTTTGCGGACGGCGCGAGTGCCGCGCAAAAGGAGATGCCTTATTTTAACGACGAATTGGTTGGTACCTTGAACAGTACTCAAAACAACGTTCCCGGCTTAACCGCTTCACACACCGCAAGCTACGGCACGATGGTCAAGTTCAGAATCGGCGAGGACGGCGTGCTGAAAGAAGCCACACCGTTGGATAAGGTCACCAAAAGTGTTGGAGGTGGAACCCTTACGCAAGATACGGCCACTTATTCTTACGGCAAATGGGGCAACAGCCAAAGCGACGGGTCTTTCTCAATCTTTACGACCATGGGCGCTATTCCCCAATACCAAGCCGTTGCCTTTGAAGCCAATACCGTACTCTACAAAAAAGTAGCCGGCAGTTGGGTTGCCTACAGACCTACCGACGGCAACTTTAAGTCCGATACGGATACGAACGGAGTACTCAACGGGCAATACAAGTTCCTCAAGACCGACCTCGAAAAGAGCTATGATGTCATCATCAAGATCAACTAGGTAGAGCATCGCGGCTCCTAAGGGCAGGATCGACACAAAAGAACAGCTAAAAACCGCGGGAAGGGGCTGTCTCATTCGTTTGAGGCAGTCCTTTCCCGCGTTTTCACATGCGGAAGCCGAAAACGCATACCCCTGTACATGTAAAAATTTCAAATAAGTGGTTGACATCTCTTGCGGAATGGGATATAATAGATATAATAGGTAGATATACCATATCCCAAGCGTCGTTTGCCCGCGCCCCGGGGGGACTCGATCGGCCCCCGGATCGAAAATTTTCCCACTTGAAAAACACAGGCACGCGCGCTATACTGTAAGAAAAGGCAAGAACTACAACGAACTCCTGCCGACCTACCAAGTGTCCCTGCTGAACGGAACGATGCTTCCGGATGACGAATACCTGCACGCGAGTCAGATGTACGATCACGTTCGGTCCGTGTCTTTCGGCGGGCGTATACATATATTCACGGTGGAACTGCCCAAGATCGAAACGCTTGCGCGGAGCAAGACGGTGCGGGAGATGACGCCCGCGGAGCGATGGGCGGCTTATTTTTTCTACAACGCCGACCGATCCGCGTTTGCGCGGGAGTTGATCGGGGAGATCACAAAAGAAGAGGAGGCTATCGAAATGGCATCGGAGTTGGTACACGAATACACGGCGGACGAGAAGCGCTACTATCATCTGCTCAGCGAGATGAAATACGAACTCGATCATTTCAACCGGATGGCGGGGGCGGAAGAGCGCGGTGTCCAAATCGGAGAGGAACGCGGCAGAGCGGCGGAACGCGTCAAATGGCAAGGTGTGGTCGCGGACAAGGAGGCGGAGATAGCGGACAAGGAGGCGGAGATAGCGCGGCTGCGCGCGCAGCTCGAACGGCGCAGTTGACGCGGGCGCGCGGCGGTACGCGGATTGCGGCATTGACGGAGGAATTTGGGCAGACCGAAAAGATACGGCGGCACAGTGTTGTAAGGCGGCGCAGCCGAGGGAGTTTTTGTGAGATTTTATAACCGCTTCCAGACAAAAAGGCTCACCGCCGACAGCACAGACGATCTTTTTGAGCAAATCACAATCGTGTCGGGAACGGGGAAAGTCAAAAAGAGGGACCGTCTCTTCCTGATTTTTTTATCATTTAGAGCCGGCCCCGTTTGCTTGGTATCCCGCCGGGGAGTCGAACCCCGGACTCCGCCGTGAGAGGGCGACATCTTGACCACTTGACCAGCGGGACGCAAATCCGACCGCAACAGACCGTCCGCAAAACGGACGAATCGTCCTGTCGCAGATATATTATAAGGCATATTTCGGGATTTGTCCATCAAAAATTTTCCCCGTCCGCTTTTTTGCCCACCTTTTGCCCACCTTTTGCCCGCCCCGCCCGCCTTTCCCGTTTCGCGCACCGGACTTCCGCTCTGAAACGGCGGGAGACCGCCGGCACAGGCCTGCGGTCTCCTTTGGGGGACGGACATCGGGCACCGCCTTTTTACGGCAGAACGCGGTCCAGATTCTCCACGCGGCTTTCCACGATGATATAATCCGGCGGCGACTTGTTCAGGCGTTCGCGCAGGAAAGCCTGCGCGTCGAAGCCGGGGCCCGCGGCGGTGGGGCTGACTATCTGAATCTCGCGAAACAGGGGCGCCAGCAATACGGCAAGGGGGGCGGCGCCGTCGTCGCAGACCAGCAGAAGCCGCGGCGCTTTGGGCGCCGCGAGGTTGCGGATACGGCTGTAGGGATACGCGCCGCCCATGTAGACACGGTAGAGGTCCGCGTGATAGGGATCGCGCGTTTCCGCCGCTTTCATCAACACGGAGGGCCGCAGCAGCGTCGTTTGGCCGGGGCCGAACAGGGTCTGCTCAAAGCCGTCATCCTTTTGTATCGACAGCATGTAGCGCGAGGGAAAGGCGGGCCACAGCACCGTGAAATCGTCCAAACCGCCGAAAGCCATGCCCGCGCGCTTGCCCAAGTTGCCCAAGAAAGATTGCGCGTAGGTCTCCTTTTGATAGTTGCGGATATCCCTGTAGAAGCCGCCGGGGTCGAGATTCGCGTCAAAATCCCGGTTCAGCGCGTCCACCGCGGCGCGAAAGGTCGCGAAAGCCGCATCGGCGGTCAGGCGATCGTCCGTGCGGAACGCGTACGCCTCAAAGGGCAGACCCTCTTTCTCGAAAACCGTGCGCAGGTCCGGGGCCGCGATGCCGTAACGCTGCAGGTAGTAAAAAACGCCGTCGCAGAGCCTGTGCAGGTCCGGGTAGGGCAGGCCTACGGCATAGAACTCCGTCTCGTAACGTCGATGGCGCACGGGCGGGCTTATAAACAGAAGCTTACCGCCTTTTTTTGCGGCGCGGGTCTGCAAACGCCACAGCCTTTGGGCGTGCGCGCGCGCGACTTCGGGCGAATCGGGCGCGAGACCGCCGTATTCGAGAAAGCCGTCTGCGTCGCGCAGTATCGCGAAGCCCTCCGTTTCATTCTTCCCCACAAGGCGTTGCGCGTACGCGTACGCCTCCGATAAGAGCGTCCTTTGGTACAGATTTTTGTACAGGAGATCGTTCAGGGCAACAGTGGCCGCGCGCGCTTCCCGCAAGGATGCGGGCCGTTCGATCGCGAACAGCGCCGCGCGCATTTCGGCGCCGCGCGTCCACAGGCAGGCCGCCGCGTACGCGACAAGCACCGCGCAGAACAAAACGGCAAACACGCTCTGCGCGATACGCTGCGCTTTCATACCCATATCACACCTCCCGCGCGGACCAGACAGATCAGGCCGCCGAAAAACATCGCCGCAAGCGCGAGGGCGCGAAAGACGGCCGCCGGGCCTTTTGGCAGCACCGTGCCGAGAAAGCGCGCAAGCGGCGCGGCGAAGAGTATCCCCGGCAGGAATACCGCCCAATACTCGCGCAGAAGCATGAGCGCCGCGCCGCCCGCAAGGGCGTTCCGGCTCAGACCGAACGCGATGCGCAGGTAAGAAAACGCGCTCGCCGGATCGGGCGCGCGGAAGAATATCCAGCCGATCCCAACCGTGAAAAAGACATACAGGCGCCGCAGTGGGCCGGGAATGTTTCGACGGTCAAAACGCGTGACGCGCTCGGCCGTCAGCCAGAAAAAGTGCCAGAGCGCCCAGATGATCAAGGGCAGCGCCGCGCCGTGCCACAGTCCTATGCACAGCCAGACGAGGAGTCCGGCCCTCGTCTGCCGCCCCTCGTCCGCGTCCGCGCGCGCGTCAAAGGGGGGCCAAAGATAGCAACGGAACCAATCGGAGAGAGAGATATGCCAGCGACGCCAAAAATCCGTCACGGAACGCGCCGCGTAGGGGTAATCGAAATTTTTTCCCGCCGTAAAGCCGAACATGCGGCAGAGACCGGCGGCCATATCCGAACAGCCCGAAAAGCCGTAATACAGTTGCAGGGCGTAGGCCATAAGCCCCACCCACGCCAAGGCCGCCGGGACGCTCGCGCCGCCGTCCGCGCTTTCGCGCAGGGCGGACAGCTCAAAAACATAATCCGCGGCTTGCCGCAGGGGGTAGGCGAGTATCGCAGTCTTTCCAAAACCGACGGTAAAGCGGCAGATTCCGTCCGAGAAGCCCTCCCACGTGACGCGGCGCTCCCGTATCTGCGGGGCGATCTCCGCGTGGCGCAGGAGGGGGCCCGCCAAGAGGCGCGGGAAAAACGCGACGGAAAGCCCGACGGAAACGGGGTTCCGCTCGGCCGCCGCCTCGCCGCGACTGATGTCCAGCAGGTATGAAAGCGCCTGCAGGGTGAACAGCGCGAGACCTAAGATCCGCGCGAAAGGCAAGGCGGTTTCCGCGTTCTCGGCCGCCGCCCACGGAAAGTCCGGAAGCAGGGCGGGCAGACTGCGCGCCAAAAACAGCAGTCCGAGCGGAAAGGCGCAAGCGAGCGCCGTTACCGCGCGCAGCAGGCGTCCCCGTTCGCGCGCCCGCTCCACCGCGAGTCCCAAAGCGGTGCAGACGAATACCGAAACGAACAGCGCGAGCGCCGCAGCCGGGTCGTTTTGAACGCAGAACACCAAACCGGCCAAAAAGAGCCACAGGTTCTGCACGCGCCGCGAAAAGCCGGTCGCGAAGAAAATCGCCGCCGTCGCCGGCAGGAAGCAGAACAAAAACGCGACAGAAGAAAAAGCCAAGCGCACACTCCTTTCCGCTGCGGCGCGCGGCCGCAGCGCTGTTATCAAGCCGTCTCCCCGCCTTGGAGCCAATCGTCCAGCAGGCGGTCAAAAGCGGGATTTCGGATCAATTCCCGCCAATTTTCAATGCTGTACAGCACCTCACGTCCGTCGGACTCCGCCGCGCGCATCCTGCGCAAGCGGATCGTCAGCCCGAAGCCCGGCGAGATTTCCTTGTTTTCCGTCGCGTCCTCGGGCGAGCGAAAGCGGATCGTGGCGTAGTGATAATTGAAGTCCACCAAGGTTTCCGCCGCGTTCGCCAAGGGGCGGTTTACGAAAATGCGGGGCAGTTTCCGCATGGATTGCCTGAGGGGCGCGCTCCGCTTGTTGATGTTCTCCGCGAAGTCGTTGTACATGCCGGCGGCGGCCTTCATCGTCTTGGGCAGGGAATGATCCCTGTCGAAAACCATCTGCATATAGGCCCTCCGATCCGGTTCTTCCATACCCTCGATGTGTATGCAGTATTTCCATTGCTTTTGCCGCTGCACCACATGGGTGAGTTCCCCTTGCAGTTCGCTTCGGTAATCCCGATCCCGCAAGCGGATCGAGAAAACGCCGTCGTGCGGGACATAGGCCGGCCGGTTCAGCACCACGGACAGACCCGTCTCGGAGAGGTCGCAGGTCATGCCGCGCAGGATACGCCCGTCAAATTCGATCTCGGCGGGCAAGACCGCGTCAAAGCGCTCGGCCATGCGGAAATTCGGCCTGCCCAGCATGAAGCAGACGGCAAAGAACAGGTTCTTTATGTTGATAATCAGCCAGTACAGTATAACGGCGTCGTAGAACGTGCCGGTCTTGACGATCCGCAGAACGCAGACAGACGCCGAAAGGAGGCATATGCCCAGCATGAGGATGTGCGGCAGCGCGTACAGGCGCATGGAGTCGCCTCTCTCCGTGCGCCCGTCTTTCTTCGTAACGACGAAGTGGGTTTGGCGCACGCCGAGGCTTTCCATAATGACAGGTCCGCTCATATAGGGGAACATGATCGTGTCTATGATGTTGCTCCAATGCTGGTTGCGTATATTATCGGAAAGCGCGCCGACGGCCAAGGTCTGAAGCACGTAATGCGGCAGCCAAAAAGCGGCGATCTGCAAAAAGGAGCTGTCCACAACCCGCAGGTTGAAAATCGCGAACAGGATGGGCGACAGGATGTACACAAAGCGCCGAAAAAAGGTCCACCAATATAAAAAGGTGGCGATATAGCCGATCTTCGTCGAGACGGGCAAGTCCTTGTTTGTCAACAGCTTGACATTGCGCAGACTTTGTATGCAGCCGCGCGCCCAACGCACGCGCTGGTTGATCAGGCTCTGTATCGAGGTGGGCGCCAAGCCCTGCGCCAGCGTTTCCGAGATCGCAAAGGTCCTGTAGCCCTTGGCCTGTATGTTGATGCCGGTCTCAAAATCCTCCGTGATGCTGTTCGTGGCGATGTTGCCGGCGGACTGCAGGGCCTCCCGCGAGATCAGCGTGTTGGAACCCGCGTACAGGGCGGAGTTCGTGACGTTCCGCCCGACGTTCACCTCGCGGAAGAAGAAGTCCTGCTCGTTGGGGATGTTGCGTTCCGAATACAGGTTGTACTGGAACAGGTCGGGATTGTAGAAGCTCTGCGGCGTCTGTATGAACCCGATTTTTTCCGCCGGATCGCATTCGTCGCCGTCGCGGGGGACCCAAAGGCCCTCCGCCGTTTTCTTCAGTTTGGGCAGGAAGAAGTAGGGCACGGTCCGCAGCAGGAAATTGCTCTTGGGGATCATGTCCGCGTCGAAAGTCAGGACGAGAGGCGAGGCGGTCTTGCTCAGGGCGTGGTTCAGGTTGCCCGCCTTGGCGTGCTTGTTCTCTGAAAGGCCGAAATAGCCGATGTCAAAAGCCTTGGCGAGCGCGGCCGTTTCCGGCCGGTTCGTATCGTCGCAGATGAAGATGTGCAGCTTGCTCTTGTCCGGGTAATGCAGGTATTTGCACGCGTTCACGGTCTTGTACAGGAGCGGGGACGATTCATTGTGCGTGGCGATCAGGATATCCACATGCGGATACCAATCCTCGGGTATATCGGGCAGTTCCGGTTCCACGCTCTTCATGAAATGCCAAAACTCCAAGGCGAGTTCCAGCACGGCGATCGCTTCGGCCGTGAGCAGCAGAATCCCAAAGGCGATCGCCACGGAACCGAAACCCACGGGCAGCGTGAACACGGCCCGCCAAACGACGTAGATTGTTGAAATCGAAGTGCTTCCGAGAAACAGAAGTTTTTGCAATAGCTTTTTCCTTGTGCTTTTCATGTAATCTTTCCTACTATGCCGCCTTTCTGTTTGCGGCTTCGTTACGCGCTGCCGTGGCGTCGCGCGATCCAAGCGGCCGCCGCGAAAGCGGATAAAAACAGGATCACGAGCGCGGAATTTTTTTTGTAATCGTCCGCCGCGGAAACCTCCGCCACACCCGGATTTTCCATCCGCAACAGGGCCTTGGGAATCGCTTCGCCGTGCCTTTGCAGCAAGTAGCGAATCTTCAGGATTTCCTGCTCGTAACTGTCCGTTTGGCGGCGCAGGCGCCTCGGTTCGTCCGTTTGCGCCCTGTTTTCCGCATTCACGAGGTCCGTAAGCGCGTACGCGGACCCCGTATAGATGTGCCGCCACCGTTGCCAATCCCGCTGCCGCGCGGGGCCGAGATAGCGCGCCGTCTCATGCGGCAACGCGTCTATGCGGCGCGGCGCAAGCGGACCGCGGCGCAGTTCTTCGTAACGCGCAAGCACGCGTTCAACGAATTCCCGGTCCCGAATCAGCCGGTCGAACCAAGGCGCGGCGGCAAAGACGGTGAAGTCCGGGTTCATCGCCTCCGGCTTGTAATTGTCCAGAATGCTGTCGTAATCCCAAACGGGTCCGGCGCACAGCTTCCCGCCCAAGTCCTTGTAGAAATATGTGGAATTAAATCCCGCGTCGTAATTGCTGAAAAATTCGTTCAAAACACAATAATCCACGAAAGAATCCACATCTATGTATTCCTTGTATCGCAGAAACACATTTATATCGTCGGCGTACAAAGCCCGCTCCAGGGCGCTTATATCGGATTCCACATAGCGGAGGGTCGCGGGGTCCAGCTTCTCTTTTTTCGGGTACAGCAGGCCCAAATAACCGGGGCTGAGTCCTTTCTCCGTGGCGTACGTGCGCAGCATGGTGTTTTCGGGGTCGTAGCGGTCGCGCCGCAGCAGATAGCTGTGTTCGCCGCCGCGGGGCGGTTCCTCGCTGAGGGCGACGCGGCCCGGCCCCTGCTTGATACTCTCTATCATCAGGTAAACGCCCTCGTAGCGCAGTCGATCGCCGTCCCGCAGCAGGACTTCGCAATAGCGCAGGTCGGGCGTATAGGGCAGCACCTCGGCGGCCACGACAAAGGCCATGTAGTTTCGCAGCAGGGACTTGTCCAGCATGTTCCCGTTCAGCACCCACTCGTCCTCCGCGTCCATCCCGAGCAGGGGCAGGGGATTCTCCTCGCCGTCCGCCGTCAGCAGATTCAGTTTGTACTGCGCTTTCTCAAAGGTGTGCGAAGAATTTCCGCGCCGCTTGATATTCGCCCGCGTCTTGAACGTAGGTTTGTCCGTAAAGCGATTGTAGCCGCCGCTGTCGTAGATGTACAGATCGCAGGGCACGAGGGCTTTCACGCCGGGGATGGGGACCGAATAGCCTTTCACCGGGTCAAAGGTCCGGTTTGCGGGGATGGAACGCCCGCCGGTATCGATCAGCACGATCGGCAGATGGGACGAAAAGCCCGCCAGAACGTGCATATCGCCGTCCAAATACGCCGTGGGGTTTTCCGCCGGGTCCGGCTGCAGCGCATCCCTGTGCTGCACATAACCTTCCCGCTCCGCCTTTGGCGGCGCGAGCGCCGCGGGAAACACAACGGCGGCGATGAGAACGATACCCACAACGCCCACGCAGAGAAACGCGCGACAGTTTTTGCCGCGCGCGCGGCAAAATATCCCGTCAACGATTGATTTCATCGTTCTGGCTCACGAGCTGTACGGATTGCACGCCGTCCAGCGAACGCAGGATATCGACGATCGAAGCGGAATATTTTTTCTTCGCGATCGTCAGCATCGTTTCCGACAGGGCGAAGATGTATTCCACATAGCCCTCCGTGCTGTGCAGGACCTTGATTTGCGCCCTGTTGTCGAAATGCTGCGCGACTTTCGCTTCAATGGTCTGTTCGATGTTCTCTTCGCCGCGCACGATGAGCAGGAACCCGTCGTTGCGGCGGACGGCGCCGAAGAGCAGCAGGAAGAAGAACAGTATGGCCGTTCCCGCGCCCGCCACGAGAAATTCGGAAACGCCGCAGCATATGCCCACCGCAATGCACCAGAAGATATAGGCGGTGTCGCGGGCATCCTTGACGGCTGTGCGGAAGCGCACGATGGACAGGGCGCCCACCATGCCCAGAGAAAGCGCGATGTTGTTTCCGATAACGCTCATGACCAAGGTGCTGACCATCGTCAGCATGATGAGCGAAACATTGAAACGCGCGCTGTAGATCGCGCCCGAAAAGGAAAAGCGATACGAGATATAGATAACGACGCCCAGCATGAGGGCGACGACAAAGCGCAGGAGGATATCCCGCACGGAGAACACGCTCGTTTGCGCGTTCAGGTACTCACTCAAGATTTCTTTCACGAAAAAACCCCCTTCATTCTCGTTGCCGCGCAAAGGTGAGAGACCCGGCCGAGCGCGAACCGAAGCGCCCCCGCATTGGGCAGTCCCTTTCTCACGCAAGCAACTTACACAAATCGACACCGGGTTCGATCAGGTTTGGACGTAGCTTATTTGTCTGGAAAGACAGTATTTGCTGACAGATCGTTCTGTTTTGCCGTACTCCCCCAAGGTGTCGCGGATGTAACCAAAAAGAAAATGACTGTACTTTACTTCCAATGTGATATCGCTCGGGTCCAAAGCCGGATGCAGGTACAGCACGGGCGCGAAGAGGTCCAAGCAGCCCTCGCCGGCCCTTATGTGACTGTCAAAGGTCAGGCGCGTGTCGCTGCCGGGCGCGAGGAAAGCGCGCCGCCTGTACTCCACAATGCATCGCGGCAGGTAGACCTCCGCGGACAGGATGCCGAACAATTCCGCGGCCAGCGGATGTTCCAAGCGCAGCAGAACGCTGAAATCGCGCCGGATCAGCGCCCGCGCGTCCTCCGCGGAGATGTTCAGGGACCGTTTGCGCTGGTAGACGCCGCCCTTTTCTTTGAATTCCAATTTGACGGAACGCAGATTCGGCGGGTAGACCCGCAGACGTACCTTTCGCCTTTGCTCCAGCCCCTCGATTTTGTCAAAGAAATCCGCATCCGATACGGTATCGAAATACAAAGAGCGCACGATATAACCCTCAGGCCCGTTGTGCGCGTCCTCCCGCAGGACCGCCTCCAGGCGGTGACGCAGGGCGTACGCTATGGGCGTGGAGAACAGATATTTTTTTTCGATGCGTTGCCATTCCGTGTAAGTTGCGATGATCTTCTCCCCCGTTCGTTTTCGCCGTCCGCGCGGCGCTTCAAAAGCTGCGCGCGTTGCGCGCCGAAGCGTCGCAAAGCGGCCCGCGCAAACACGCCGGAAAATTCCGAACAAATGCCTGCGGATTCTGATTTTTTACAAATTGTTACTCGATATGGGGAAAATATTGCTTATTGAACGATTTTATATTTATAAGCAATTTGAGATTGCACAATTCTAAAAAACGCTACACTTTATAAGATGATTCTATACCATGCGATGCGCTTTTGTCAATAGCGATTTTTTTCCCATTTCCCCCGCGATGTTCACGCGATGTTCAAACGGGTATTTTCTTGACTTTGGGTGCAAATTCCAATATAATATCTTATAGAACCGGTCGCGCGCGCCGATCTCGGATTCCGCGCCGGTTTTCAGGATTGCCTTTTGACAGCTTCGCATGATACGGTTTGGGTCCCGCGCAATGGGAAACTGTGAACCTCGTCAGGCCCGGAAGGGAGCAGCGATAAGCGGATCTTCACATGTGCCGCGGATCGGCCTTCTCCAAAATCCTGCGAAGCTGCCGGGAGGCAATTCGATTTTGATTTCGCGCATACGGCCTTTTGCGCGGCCGGGATAGGAGACGGAGGAAACTTTGTATCTCGCATTGTATCGCAGATTTCGGCCCGAAACGTTTGACCGGGTTCTCGGGCAGGAGCATATTGTTAAAATATTAACAAATCAGCTGCATAGTGACCGCGTAGGCCACGCGTATCTCTTCTGCGGTACGCGCGGAACGGGCAAGACCACGATGGCGCGGCTTTTGGCAAAGGGCGTGAACTGTCTTTCGGATGCGGAAAGGCCCTGCGGCCTATGTGCGCACTGCGTTGCCATCCGGGACGGCGTGTTTGTGGATGTGATCGAGATCGACGCCGCGTCCAACAACGGGGTTGAAAATATCCGCGAGTTGCGCGAGAGCGTCAAGTATCCGCCGAGCGTCGGCAGACGCAAGGTCTATATTGTGGACGAGGTTCACATGCTTTCCGCGGGCGCGTTCAACGCGCTCCTGAAAACTTTGGAGGAACCGCCCGAAAACGTGATGTTCGTGCTGGCGACGACGGAACGGCAGAAATTGCCCGCCACCATTTTGTCGCGCTGTCTGCATTTGGATTTCAGGCGTGTGCCGGCGGAGATTATCAAGAATGGAATGCGCGATATCTGCGCGGAACTCGGCGCCGCTGTCACGGAGGAAGCGCTCGCGCTGCTGGCGTCCAATGCCGACGGCTCGGTCCGGGACGGCTTGAGCCTTTTGGATCAGTGCGTTTCCGGCGAGCCGGGCGAAATCACGCGGGATACGGTGCTTGCGCTGCTCGGCAGCCCCGGCGAGGAACGTTTTGTCGCGCTGACGGATATGGTTTTCGGCGGGGATGTCGCGGGCGCGCTGCTTCTTGTGGATCGTCTTTTGTCGGAGGGCATGGATGAACGGCAGATGATGAAAGACTGGATCGAGCATTTCAGGAATCTGATGTTGCTGCGGCATTTGCGGAAGCCGGAGGATGTCCTGAACATGTCGGTCGAGAATATAGAAAGGCTTCGCGCGCAGAGCGAGAGGCTCACGGCCGCTTTTGTGAACGACAGCATATTCGCGCTGGCCGGGGCGCTGCATGACGCGCGCCAATCAACACAGCCCAGGGTCCTGCTCGAGGTCGAGATCGTTCGGATGGCGTCCCCGCCGCAGGTCCCCGCGCCGCAGGCCAAACCCGCGCCACCGCCCGAAGCCCCCGCGCCGCGCCCGGAACCCGCGCCCGAAACCCCCGCGCCCCCGCCCAAGGCCCTCAACTGGCCCGCGATCGTGGCGGAGGCCGCGAAAAAAAGGCCCATGCTGGCGCGGTTGACAGGCCGCAGCGCACTTGCGGAGATCGGGGAAAAGACCTTTACCGTCGAGGTGTTTGACACCATCACGCAGCGTACCGCGGAGGATGGCAGGGAATTTTTGGAAACAGCGGCAGCCCGCGCAACGGGCGTATCGCTTCGCATGAACTGCCGCCTAAACGAAAGCGCCGTGCGCAAAAGGTCCAAAAAGGCCCCCGCGCCCCCGCCCGAACCGCCCCCCGCGGAGGCGGAGGAAGCGCAGATACAGGAAAGTTTTAATCTCGGCGCCGTACAGGATTGAAGCGCCGGAGGCGCGGACCGAGCGCGGAACGGACGCCGCCGGTTAATCTTTGATTCTATGGCAGGACCGCCCGCATCGCCGAACGCGGAAAACACATCCGGAAGAGGAGACACGCAATGGGAAAAGGAATGAAAGCCGGCAAAAAGCCCGGGAACCCGCACAAATCATTGACGCGAAAAGGCGGTCAGGCCGAACAAGTCCGCCAATTTCAAGCCATGCAGAAGCGCATGGACGAGGTGCAGACCGAGATCGAGGCAAAGGAGATTGAGACAACCGCAGGCGGCGGCGCCGTAAAGGTCAAGGTCAACGGAAAGAAAGAGTTGGTATCCATCGAGATCAGCCGCGAAGCCCTCGATCCGGACGACGCGGAGATGTTGCAGGACTTGATCATCGTCGCGGTCAACGAGGGCCTGCGCCAAGTCGAAGAAATCTCGAAGAACGAGATGGAAAAACTGACGGGCGGCCTGTCCGTTCCCGGCCTGCTGTAGGCGCGATATGTCGTCGAAGTATTACGCAAAACCGCTGAACGACCTGATCCGCGCGCTCTCCGGTCTGCCCGGGATAGGCGGCAAAAGCGCGCAAAGACTGGCCTTTCACATCCTGTCCATGAACGACGGCGAGGCGAACGCGATCGCCGACGCGATACGCGAAGCGAAAAAGCAGATGAAATACTGCTCCGTCTGCGGCAACCTGACGGACACCGATCCCTGCGCCGTCTGCGGGGACGGAACGCGCGACCGCGCCGTAATCTGCGTGGTCGAGAACCCGCGCGATGTGGCGGCCGTCGAGCGCACGGGGGAATATCGCGGGTTTTATCACGTATTGCACGGCGCGCTCTCCCCGATGGACGGGATAGGTCCCGACGATATCAACCTCAGACAACTCCTGACGCGCCTGCAAAAGGACGACGACGCGCGGGAAATCATCCTCGCGACCAATCCGACCATAGAGGGCGAGGCGACGGCCATGTACATCGCGAAGCTGATCAAGCCCGCCGGTATCCGCGTGACGCGCATTGCGCACGGTATCCCCGTGGGCAGCGATCTCGAATACGCGGACGAGGTCACGCTGACAAAAGCCATGGAGGGGCGCCGCGAACTCTGACGGCGATCGCGAACCGAAGCGCCGCGCGGCAAAGAGGCGGCCCTTAAAGGCCCGCCTTGAGCCTTTCGAGTTCGGCGTCTATGTCGGAATCCGTCGCCGTGCCGTAGGATTTCGCGAGTTTGTCGGCGGCGTCCCCGATTTCGCTGTTCAGCTCGGACGCGGCCTGCGCGCGGTTGAGCCTTTCGTTCGCCTTGCTTTCCATATCGCTGAACTTGCTTCCGATCTCGGAGGCTTTGCTCAGCGGATCGCCGATTTTGTTGACTTTCTCGACGGCCTTTGCGATCGAAACCGTTGACTTGATCTGCGCCTTGCGGTTTTCGAGTTCGCTGATGTCCGACACGAGTTTGTTGTGCATTTCTTTCATCTTGGTCGCATTGTCGGTCGCGGCGGCCAGATTGCTTTCGAGCGTGGCGGACACGGCTTCGAGGTCCTTGTATTTCTTGATGAACACGCGCGCATCGTCATCCTCGCCGGCCTTGACGGCCTTTTCGGCCAAGGATTTGAATTTTTCGATCTCCGCCTTGTTCTCGCGGAAATCCGTTTCGGCTTTCTTCTCGACCGCCATGATGTTGACCGTTTCTTTCTTGACCGTGGCAAGGCTCTCTTTCATGTCGATTAAATACTGATCGATCATCTTTGCGGGGTCCTCGGCCTTGTCGAGCAAAGCGTTGATGTTGGCTTTCATAATCGTGCCGAAACGTTCCAAGATACCCATACTAAATCCTCCCTTTATTTACAATAACTTCTATGCAGACGGATCGATTCGCGCTCCCCCGCCGGGCGGTGAGGCTCAATCGTATTTTTTCGCCGCCTTGTCCGCTTCGTCCTCCGTTTCAAAGGCGTCGCTTTTGTCTATCGGCGTATTCAATATCTCTGCGTTGAGCTTCTTGCGCTCGTTGTTTTTCTTCAATACGGAGACAACGAACAGGCTTATGATGATCAGCGCGATCAGGCCCGCCGCCACGAACAGCAGGATCAGGCCGATCGGCGTGGTCTTGGTCATGATTCTGTCCGCCGCGTCCGTGAATACCTTTGCAAAATACGCGTTATCGTCGTAATCGCTGTAATAATAGCGTTCAAAGTAATGCATCAGGATATCGAGGGCTTCTTGGTCCAGCACCGTGCGGGCCGCGGCGCCCGATACATAGTACAGTTCAAATTCCTCGGGATACGGTTCAAAAAACAATATGACGATATGGCCCTCGTCGGCGATCTCCGCGTCATACAGCGCGTTCAGCGCGGCCTCCGCCTCCTCGTCCGAGATCAGGCTCTTGCCGTCTACGGAGTCGGTGATCCACAGGTAGGGATAGACGCCCGTCTTGTCGTGGAAGTATCGCATTGCCCGCTCCACCCCGCTCACGTCGCTGATCCAATGGATTTCGTCTTTCAGGTACGCGGTTTCGTGCGCGAGGCCCCTTGCCAGCGCTTCCCTTTGGTAGGTGGACGCGGGAGCGGAAGATTCTGAGGAATCCCGGATGAAGAACACGGACGCAATGACGATGAGCAGAAAAACGGCGAGTACAAAAAAGCCCGTGGAACAACCGCCCGGCCTGCGGTTCCCGGGGCCGTATCCGCTCCCGTAGGACCTGCCGCCGCCGAGGAATATGAACGGTCTGCCGCCCGTGCCGCCCGAAAATCCGCCGCCGCTTCCCCCGCGTCCGCCCGAAAATCCGCCGCGCGAGCGCGAACCGCTCACGTGTCCGAAGCCCCTGCTGCCGAAGCTTCCGCCGCCGAAACCCCTGCCGCCGCCAAAACCCCCGCCGCCGAAGCCACCGCCCGCGCCGCCTCTTCCCATCATTGCCTCCTTGCCGATTGCTTGATTTGCTTTCTTTTACAGTATACCATCGCGTGCGCGGCTTGTAAACAGATTTCCGCCTATAAAACAGAGAAAGGGACTGCCTCAAATGGTTGAGACAGCCCCTCACGGGTCCTTTGCCTATATTTGCCGCGAGCTTGCGCGGGACGGTCCCGGCGCGCCGCTTTCTAGCTTGCGCGCTTTCCGCTGTGCCGGCGCAATTGCGGCCGGATGAGACCGAGCCACAGCAATGTGAGCAGCGGGAATATCCACAGAGGCGCGGTGCCCGCGGCGGGCAGGCCGGCACCCGTCTGCGGCAGGTCCGCGAGCGGTACCTCTTCATCGAAGATCCACGCCCCCTCGTCCTCGTCGTAATTCCATATGCCGAGCGGCACACCCTCCTCGTCTATCTCAAGAAAGCCGCCGCCGTCGAGCGGTATCAGCGTTCCGCCCGAGCTGTAGGGGACCGGCGGCACATCGGACGGACCGGGCTGCACCGGCCGCCCCGGCTGCACGGACTCCGTGTCCTCTTCTTCCGGGGTATTCTGTTCCTCCTCCGGCGACACAGGCTCTTCCTCCTCGGTGTCGTCCGA
>JAITKU010000039.1 GCA_031278255.1 Eubacteriales Family XIII. Incertae Sedis bacterium
CATCGGCGCCTCCGTTAACAATATTATATGCAATTCCTTGGGCGATTGCAAGTGCGACTGAAAAAGATTGTTTCACGGCCGATCTGATGTTTTGCCGTATTTTCGGTACTTTTTTGTCACGGGTACGGGATTTGCGGCTTTTGCGGCGCGAGCGGGGCCGCGAGCGAAACGGAACGCCGCGCGTTTACGGATATCCCCGTCAAAAACGCCGCCGGCGCCGGCGACAGGCCGGCAAAACGGCTAACCCATGGGGGCTTTTTCCGTATGCCCCGCCGCGGCTTTCCGCGCGGTCTTTAATACGCGAAAGGATAGATATAGCCCTCCACGGACTCCGCGGGCTCTACGGAGATCACCTCGATCTGCGGTTCCGCCAGCCCCTCGTACTCCCCTTTTCGGACGATTCCCTCCACCCGTACCCAGGTGTCGGACTCGAGTTCCCCCGCCTTGTCGTACTTGCAAACAAAGCCGTAGGGTATGAGATCGGCGACGCAACAGGTCATGCCGAGTCTGGCGGGGACAAACTCGTCCGCGCCGAGTACCGCGGGATCCTTGAACACGAAGCCCGTCACGGATATCCGGCAGCCCACATAGGTATCCAAATTCACGTACAGTTCGTTCAGCCACGCATAAAAGGCGTCGTTTTCAACCTCGATCAGGGCCGGTACGTCTGCCGAAACGCCGGGGACGAGGTCGGGGTCCTGCGACACGGCCGGGGTCTGCGCGCCCATATCGCCGCTCGCCGTCTGTACCTGCGCGGCGCCGCCCACAAAAGCGTTTCCGCCCGCGTAGTTGTAGGACAGGTCCGCCGCGGAAAGCGGGCTGTGCGGGAGCAGGAGCAACAGGATGGGAATCGCCGGCACGAGGCAGTGCGCGAAGCGCAGTCTGTTCTGCGGGCGAAAGAGCCGAAAGGCGTTCACGCCGGCCCACAGCAGCATGACGACCGCCGTAAAATACAGATAGGGTTCCATGCGCGGCGTGACATAGCTGAGATATTTCCCGCTGCGCGCCAGATACAACATCAGCGCCGAAAAACCCACGCAGCACACAAATTCCAAAGACACCTGCGGGTTCAATACCCGCGCGTACGCACGCGTCGTCAAAATCAGCCTCCTCCCCCGTACGAAAACAGGAAAACAACCGCGAAACAGATCACGAAAGCCGAGATTGCCAGCCTCGTGACGAAACGCCCCAAAAAACAAGCGGATAACATCAGCACATTCTTGATGTCCATCATGGGGCCGAACACCATGAATCCCATCAGCGCGCTCTGCGGAAATCCGTTCGCGAAGCTGCGGGCGACAACGGCGTCCGACGAGGAACAGAGGGAAAGGGCAAAGCCCATGAACATCATTACGGCAAGGGAAACGGCCCGGCCCGCGCCGCTTTGGGCCGAAGCGAGCGTTCCCGCGCCGATCGCCTGAAAGACGGCGGACACAAAGACGCCGATCACGAGATACTTCCCCACGTCAAAGAATTCGGTCTGCGCGTGGCGCAGGAAAAGTTCAAACCTGCCGCCGCGCCTTGTGAGGGCCTCCGCGTCCTCGTAGCAGCCGCACAGGAATTCGGCCGAGGCGCCGCCCGCGAGAACGGCGTTCTTAGGCGGCCGCAGCGCAAACGCGAGTCCGATCAGGACGGCGGAAACAATGCCGAGGCAGATGCGCGCGATCACGATCCGCATATCGCCGCTGAACGCGTAGTACGTGGACAGGATAACCACGGGATTGATCACCGGCGTCACCGTCATAAAGGTCAGGGCCGTCGGCAGCGGAACGCCTTTTCTTACGAGACTGCGAAAAATGGGAATGGAGGCGCAGTCGCAAACCGGCAGACAAAAGCCCGCCAAGATCGCGACCGGTATGCCGAGGCCCGGCGTCCGCGGGAAGCGGCTTTCTATGGCCGACCGGCTGACGAATACCTGAATCGCGGAGGAAAGCAGCACGCCGATGAGCAAAAACGGGATCGCCTGCAGGATGATTCCGAGGAATATGTTCACGATCTTGTTTACGGGTATCGCCGCCGAGCCGGGCAGTCGCGCCGCAAACAGACACAGCGCGGCAAGAAGCGCGATCGGCAGGAGAAAGGGCAGCCAAGGGGAAGCGCTCCCGCTGAGGAGTCCGCGGCGGATATCCGCCTCCTGCGTCGCCCTGTACACGCGAATGCCGGGATTGACGCCGCGCAGCAGTCTTTGGAAACGCCTCAGACCGCGCGCCGTATAGACGCCGCGCACGACCGCGAGGTCGCAGCTCGCAATCTGCTCGGGGAGCGCGCTTCCCGTCCCGTAAAGCAGGGTTTCGAGCTTGGCTGCGTCCGCGATGTGCAGCACCTTGCAGAGCCTGCAGCGGTCTCGCAGGGTCTTTTGCGCGAGCAGGCCTTGCAACCGCGCAAAGGGCGTAACCCCGTTCCACTCGATCCAAATCGCATCGACCGCGCGGTCTTGCAGCTGTTCGCACATCCTTTCCGCGATCCGGTCGGGCTGCCGGTCCAAATCGTTTTTCGAGAACAGGAGGTCCGTGCAGCGCGCGCCGGCGCCCGTGAAAGCCGCCTCGCCGGATTCAAAGCGGAACACGGCGATCTCGCTGTCTTTCCAATCCGGCCGGGCAAGCAATTCGTTCAGAAAACTCGTCTTGCCGGCGTAAAGAAAGCCGGTGACGACGTAGACGGGGATCGCCATTTCAGATCACCCCGCCGAAGAGGGCCGCGAGACCGGGTCCGTTCAAATCGCGGCCTATCACACTCAACCTGTCGTCGCCCCGAGTCGCGCAAGCCTCGATCCGCATATCCCCGGGAACGTATTGCAAGTTCAGGTAGCCCTCCGTCCCGCGCAGGATGCCTTTCGCGCGCAGGACCTTTCCCATGGCGTCCGCTTCCATGCGCATTGCGCGCGCGCGCAGTTCCTCCTCGCTGAACACCCGCTCCGTCCGTATCGTAACGCTGTCGAAAACCTCCTCGGCAAAACCGCCGTGTTCGCCCCGGCAATGTTCGCCGTGGCAATGTTCGCCCCGGCAATGCGCGTCATGGCAATGCGCCTCCCCTGCCCCCTCGCGGGAGGCTTCGGGCGCCGGGAGGGGGCGCGGAGAAAGCAGGTCCTCGGCGCGCAAGGTTTCCCAAGGCGCGCAAAACAGCTCCGCGTTCTCGTTGTAGGTTCGGACCAGCGCGCGGGCGGCCTCCGCCTTGTCCGCAAGGTCCTCGACGCGGGACAAAAGCACCGCGTCCGCGTGCCCGATCTGATCCGCGAAGAATTCACCGAAATTTTCGGCGTAGACCGCGCAGCGCGCGGCGTCCACCACCGTGATCTTGCGCTTGATGTCCGCGAGGGCGCGAAGTTCCTCGCTCCTGCAAGCCGCCGCAACATCCGACAGCTTGCCGACGCCGGAGGGTTCGATGATGATCTTGTCCGGCTTATAGCGCGCGAGCAGCTTCTTTACAGCCTTGATCAAATCCCCTGTGAGACTGCAACAGATACAGCCCGCGCGAAGCTCCGTCACCTCCGCGCCGTCCGCCCTGAGCAGGGAGGCGTCCGCGCCCGCTTCCGCGAAGTCGTTTTCGATCACGACGATCCTCTCTCCAAAGAAAGCCTCCCGCAAAAGCTTCCGAATCAGCGTGGTCTTGCCCGCGCCCAGGAATCCCGATATGATGTAAATTTCCGTGTGCATTCTTTCTGTTCAACCTCCGAGCCGACGCAGAGCCGCGGACGGCCTTAACGCGCGGCGTCGCAATCCTTGCAATATCCGTATATTTCCAAATTGTGTCCCGTCACGCGAAAATCAAGGTCCGCGAGACCGGGAATGAATCGTTCCATGGGACAGTTGTCCATCGAAACGATCTTCCGGCAGCGCACGCAGACGGCATAATGCCTATGCCGAAAGCGATTCAACTCGTACAGGGCCGGTTCGCCGGCCGGCATGAACAGCTTGACCGCCACGCCTTTCTTAACGAAAAATTCCAAAATCCTGTACACGGTGGACAGCCAAACGGACGCGCCGTCCGCTTCGATCCGCGCGCAGATGTCCGCGACGCGCAAGGGTTCGTCGGTCCGTTCGAGTACGGCGAAAACGGTTTCGCGCTGCCTGGTTTTCTTTATGCCGGCCGGCCAATCGCTTCTGCGGCTTTGCAAGGCGGGCACCCCCTTTCCCATCGTTTTACACAAGGACTCACCTGCCGTTACCGCCTGTTTGCGCCGCGCCGTATCGCCGCCGCGAGCCGTCTCACAAGCAGGATCGACAGAAAACAGCATACGCCGATCAGCACGATCGTTCCGCCGGGCTTCAAACGCGCATAGTACGAAACGAAAAGCCCGAGCAGGGTGAACGCGAGGGCAAAGGCGATCGAGCAGATCACGGTATGCCTGTAGCTTTTTCCGAACTGCATGGCGCAGGCCGTCGGCACAACCATCATGGAAGAAACGATCAACGCGCCGACCGTCCGGGACGCAACCGACACCGTGACGGCGGTCAGGACGGTAAACGCGAAATTGACGCTGCGCACGGGGACGCCCGCGATGCGCGCGGCCCGTTCGTCCAGCGCCACATAGAACAGTTCCTTGTACAAAAGAACGAAAGCCGCCATGACAGAGCAGCTTACAATGATCACGAGCCGCAGTTCAAAGTCGCTTATGGCGACGATACTGCCGAAGAGGAAGCTGTTGAAATTGGCGGCGTTCTTGACGAAGCCGGACAGCACGCCGGCCAAGCCGACGCCCGCGGACAGGATGATGGCGATGGATATCTCGGAGTATTGCGGAAGCCTTTTTCGGATGGCCTCTATGCTCAGCGCGGCGGCGACGCAGACCGCGCCCGCTCCGAGGATGGGGTTGATGCCGAGGATCAGCCCCGCCGCAACGCCCGCGAGGGAGGAATGGGACAGCGCGTCACCGATCATAGAGAGGCGTTTCAGCACGACGATGATCCCGATACAGGGAATGATCACGGCCAAAAGCAATCCGACCACGAAAGCGCGGCGCATGAAATCATATTCAAAAATTTCCATCATGCCGCGCGCCTTTCCGCAAGTCGCCCTTTCCCACAGGCGCGGGATGCTTGTGTTTGTGCGACAGTTCCTCCAAAAGCTGCGCCTTGTCGAGTTCAACCATGGAACCGTCCTCCAGACAGAATATCCGCGACAGGTATTCCGTCGCGCGTGCGATGTCATGCGTGACCATCGCGATCGTGAGGCCCTTTTCGCGGTTCAGCCGCGCCAAAAGCCGAAACAGGGACGCGACCGTTTCCGCGTCCACGCCGTTCGTCGGCTCGTCAAGCAGGAGCAGCTCGGGTTCGCTCACGAGTATGCGCGCCAGCAGGACGCGCTGCCGCTGCCCCCCGGAGAGGCTCGCGAGCATACGTCCGGCATAGGCTTCCATGCCCACGCAGGCGAGCGCCGCCCGCGCTTTTTCTCTGTGCGTTTTCCTCGGAAAGCGCAAAAAGCCGATCCGGGAAAAGAGATTGGCCGTCACGATTTCCTCGGCGGTGGCCGGAAAATTCACGCCGGAGGACAGGCCGTGCTGCGACAGATAGCCGATCTTGGGCCACGCATCGAAGCGGCGGATTTCCCGGCCGAACAGACGGATATCGCCCTCGGTCGGCGTGAGTTCGCCGAGGAACAGGCGCAGGAGGGTACTCTTGCCCGCGCCGTTCGCGCCGATGATCCCCGCGAAATCGCCGTTGCAAAGGGAAAAGCCGATCTGTGAGAAAATCGGCTCATCCCCGTATTGAAAACACAAATTGTCCGCTCGAATCGCGTCGGGCATAAAGGCCTCCCCCCGGCCGGCGCGAAAACGCGGCCGGTCTATTGCAGCGCGAACTTCAAAGCCTCCAGATTTTGGCGCATGACGGAGAAATAATCGCCGCCCGCGGTCGCCTCCGCATCGCTTAGGCCCTCGATCGGGCTTAATACCCGCGTTTCCGCGCCGACGGCTTCCGCGACGGCCTCCGCCACCTTGGGACTGACCAATTCCTCAAAGAAAATGACCTTTACCGCGTGTTCCTGCGCAAAATCGATGATCTCGGCCATCTTGGCCGGATCGGGCTCCGAATCGGGCGAAAGGCCCTCGATCGCCACCTGATTGAGTTCGTAAGCCGCGCACAGATAGCCGAAAGCCTCATGCGCGACGATGATATCCCTGTTCTGACAGGCGGAAAGCGCTTCCTTGAATTCCTCGTTCAGGGCGTCGAATTCCGCCGCGTATTTCGCGTAATTCGCCTCGTAGTAGTCCGCGTTGGCCGGATCGGCCGAAGCGAAAGCGTTCTTGATGTTCTCCGTCTCCCGCTTCGCGTTCAGCGGATCGAGCCAGACGTGCGGGTCATAGCCCTCTTCTTCCTCTTCTTCCTCCTCCGCTTCTTCCTCGTCGTGCGCGTGGTGCCCCTCTCTGAGCGTAATGCCCGCAGAGGCTTCCGCGACGATGAGGTCCTCGTTTTGCAGGGATTCGAGGATGTCGTGGGCCCAGTGTTCCATGCCCGCGCCGTTATAGACAAAGATGTCCGCCGCTTCCAGTCCCGCGATATCGGCGGCGGCGGGTTCCCAGTCGTGCGGTTCCGTACCGGCGGGCACCATGTTCGTGACGCGCGCCTTTTCTCCGCCGATCTTTACGGCGAAATCATACATGGGATAGAAAGACGCGCAGACGGACAAGAGCGCGTCCTGCGCTTCACTCCCGGCGCCGTCCGCCGCGGGCGTCTCCTTTGTGCCGCAACCCGCGAACAGGAAAAGCAATGCGCACCCGATAGAAAGTATACACCGAATCTTTTTCATTTTCAATAATCCTCCCGACTTTTCCAAGTGTTTTTTGTGTGAACGTTTCGCAATTTGCATACCGCCTGTCGGATAAGGGCACCCTCTTCCGTTTCGGCAACGGAAATGCAAATGCTTACTATTCGCATTTAGACTTATTATAAGCCGGGATTTTTCCGGTGTCAATATCTGTTTTTTTAAATTAAAACGCGGCGTTTTTTGAAATCGCTTACTGCGCGCAAGCGTTCTTTGCGCGCGCCGCGACGCCGCAGGGAAACGGAATTTTGCGAATGATTCTTATTTATCCCCGCCCGGGAAAGGGCGTCGCTGTGCGCCGGCCCGCAAATCCTCAGCCCGGCGCGTCTTTTGCGCGGGACGAGGGATGGATGTAATTCCATTCGCGCCGGACGGTTTCGACAATGCGAAGCAAACTTCCGATATCGGGATTTTCGAGGTGTACGCGTTCCTCTATGCGGCGCACGGCGGCGGGCAAGCCCGTTATGTGTTCCCATTTTTGGGACAGGGCGAGCAGCGAGGCAAAACCCGCCGCAAAGCCCGCGCGTTCCGCCCGCGACGCGCCGTAGAGCAGACCGGGCCTGCGGCTCTTCGCATCGACGAACAGCGTTTCCCCGCACAGAGCGAATTTGTCCGCGCACAGGAGGAAATCCTCCGCTTCGAGCAGGAGCAGCAAGGTCTCCTGCAGCACGCCCAGCACCTCGTCCAAATGGCGAAACGGATAGTCCGCAAAGCGCAGGAAACCCGCGGTATCGTACTGTATGAGCCGTCTGCCGTTCACGGTCAGCACGACGGCGGGCAGCACGGCGCCGCAATGCCCGGCCGTCAATATCCTCTCTTCAAAGAGCGGCAACTCCGCCGCCTCCGTTTCAACGCGGCGCTTCCCGCCCTCCGCTTCGATTAATTGCAGCATAAATCCCTCCTCTGCGCAAGTCGGCGCGATCAGTATCCCCCGCATTTCGCGCAGGGCGTGTAGCCGCGCGCCTCGGCCTCCTCGAGTTCTATCGGAATCACATAGCGATCCACCAAGCCGCAATCGCCGCGATGAAAGGCTTTCCCCGCGCTTTGGAAGCAGTAGACGAGACTGCCCGCGGACAGGGAACCGGGATCGCACAGCTTGCAGGGCGTGTAGCGCCCTCTGACGCCCGCGCCGAGGAGTTGTTCCTGCGGATACACCGCCACGTAGCCGCAGGTCTCGCCGTGATATTTCGTCCCCGCGCGCGGGAATATCCATACGGTGCGCGAGCTTTTTTCCTCCTCAAGCGCCGCGTTCGACAGGGGGGTGTCCGCGTTGTTCGCGCCGACAAAGGCCCTGCAGAGTATCGTGTCCGATACGGGTATCGCGCCTATGAGGGCGGCCGGCAGCTTGACGCCGATGTCGTAATCGATCGTCACGCGTATCTGCTCCGTGTATTCCCCGAGGCCGTAACGGTAATCGAAGCGCGCGACGCGCAGGTTTTCGAGTTCGCCGCCGTTTTCCGCCTCGATACGCTTTTGCACGTCACCCTTGAAAAAGGCGGGATAGGGCGTCAGAACGGCTTCCGCGGCCGCTCTTCCCGTTTCGTCCGCAAGGGCGTGAAACGCGTTCTCCTGCACCGCGATCAGCTTGATCAAATGGGCCAGCGTCAGCACGGACAGAATAAAGATCGGCAGAAATATCGCCGCTTCGAGCGTGAAAGAACCCCGCCGAGATCCCAAAATTCCTCCCGTTCGCAGCGCAATCACCCCTCTTCCGAATAACTCTGCCTGTAGCTGTAGCGATCGCCGTTCATAACGAGTTCGCAGCGCAGGCCCGTATAGTGTTCGCGGATCAGGAAAGCTTCGTAGTATCCCGTTTTCATATTGATCTGTATCAAATCCATGCTCCGCAGCAGCTTGTTCTCCCTCGATGTAAAGAAGAGGAAGAGACGCAGGTAATCGCCGTAGGAGAAACCGTCTCCGCTGCGCGGGCAGACCGTGCCCAGGGACAGGGAGGCGCTCCCGGACGTGTCCTTGATGTCGGGCGGCGGCGCGTTCTCGGGAACGCGGATCGCGAAATAGGCGCTGATTATCTTCGGAATTTCCTTGACATCGACCGCCCAGTTGTCGCTGTTTTTGACGAGGGCGACTTTCCGCCCCGCGCGGAGCAGTTTCAAATCGTTCTCCGTTTCTATCGTCACCCAGGCCGCGTACACGAGTTCTCTGATGATCGGCGCGGGAACCGTCGGGAAAGAGGCGCACAGCGCGGCCACGATACCGTCCACCTGCAACTGCAGGGTTTTGTCGCTGTGGACGCAGACCTCGTTCAGCGCGAAGCGCAGCAGACGAAGCCTGTTTTCGACGCCTTTCAGATTTTCCGCGTCGTCCGGCGCCCCTATGATAATGTATTCCGCTTCGTTTTGAAAGAAGCGCGTATGCCCCGCCGCGAGATTCGGCACGGGTTCGTAGGCGTGCGCGAAACGGGCCATGATATACTCGGAAACGAGAATCGCGTCCGTCCCGCCGCCGAACAGTTCGGCGGCGGAGGGCAGGCCCGCGGCGAGCATGGACGGAACCGACGGCCCGCCGCCAAGCCCACCGGACGGCAGACCGTTCAGGATCGTTTGGTTGTGGATCGTCCGCGATTCCGTCGTTCCCGTGACGGACGCCGCCTCGGAATCCCCGCCCGAACGCAGCCGGTCCGCCGAATTGTTTACCATAATGAATTTTATGTCATCCAATATCTGATCCTCAAAGGTGTCGGCGTCGAGCAGCGAGAAATCGTTTAAATACACGCGCAAGTCTCTCACCTCGCACGGCAGCAGCCATACGGCCCCCGCGCGCCCGCTCTCTTTCAGACTCGCGTTGCTGTAATGCGCCAGCTTGCGCGCGGCCTGTTCCGCATCGCTGCGCATGGCGAAGAGGCCGTAGTCCGCGTAGAGTTTTCTGTCGTATTCCGAGAGCAGGGAGCGGCCCGCCATGCGAAACACGAGATCGCCGTAACTCTTTCCGGCCGCAAGGCCCGCGGCCCTTATCAGCGTGCCGGTCAAAAGCAGCAGCGCGGACAGTATCATAACCAGAAACACGGCGGTCGAGCCTCTTCTGCCGCGCACCGCCGTTTTCGCGTGCGCGGCGATCATTCTCACACCGCCGGGGACCGAACGCTGTCCCGCTTTCCCTTCTTTACGTTTCATTTTCTCCCTCGCTCCCCGTTACGGCCCGCGCGAGCGCGAGGTTTCGCACGATACCCACCTCGTCCAGCACGTAGAAACGCCCGAAATGCGTCCGCGTCACACCGCCCGCGATCATGGCGTTGCCCGTATAGCGCTTGCTCTCCTCTGCGGCGACGTAGGGCCGGATCACGGCCTCGCGGTGATGTTCCGCGGATATGCCGCGGCGTTCCGCCGCGAGGCGATAACGATCGTACACCCGCCCGTCGGCGATGAGGGCCTCGGTCAATCCCGTTTCCGCGTCGGCCTCGGCGCGCAGCGCGATGTGCAGGGAGGCGCGCAGCGCCGTGAAGCTGTACAGGTTGATCATCAGATAGATAAGCGCCGCCACCGAAGCGATCACGAGCGGGAACACGACGGCCGCTTCGACCATGGTCGCGCCGCGCTTGCTCCGCAGCCTTACCCGCCGCGGCGAAAGGGCCGCGGCGCCGCGGCGGAAAGGGCGGTCCCGTCCGCCCTCCCGCCCGCCCGCGCGCTCGTATTGCGAGACGCCCCGCCGCACCCGGCCGCGCATCAGAATCCGGCCTCCATCAGGTTGTTGAAGATGTTGTTGATGAAGTCGCCGATCTGCGTCTTGAAGATCAATCCGAGAAAGACCGCGATTCCGATCAGGATGCCCACTTGGACCAGTTCCATTCCTTTTTTGCTGTTTTTCATTGCAAACCTCCGTTTCTGTGTTATCGTACTTACAAAAATATGTTTAACCCTACATCTCGAGTACGGCGGGCGCCATTGTGATCAGGATCAGCGCGAGCAGCGTCAGCGTCATGGGCAGGATCATCTTCGTCTCCGCCAGTCTGCCCGCCTCCTCCATATCTTTTTTTCGGAGTTTCCATACGAGTTCCCCCTCCGTTTTCAGCTTCTCCGCCAAGGCGCTGCCCTTGTCGATGTTGTCGGAAACGACGGCGGCGAAGCGCAGCAACTCGCGGAGACCGCTGCGCGCCGCCATGCGGTTCAATTCGACGGACAGGGAGGCGTTCGTGTTTTCCACCCGCTGCCGCAGCGCCGCCAGTTCCTCATAGAGCGGCCGCGGCGGACCCCCTCCCCTGCGAAGTTCGTAATCCGAGGCGATCCGCGAAACGGCCTCCGATACCACCAGCCCCGCGTTCAGCATGAGCAGGAACTTGTCGATGAACTCCGGGAAGTCCCTGATCATGTCGCGTCGCACCGCCTTGATCTGCCTGTCTATCCGGCTGTAACGACCGCGATACAAAAACAAGCCGAACATCGCGAGGGCCAGCATTTCGGGAATATGCGCGTTCGCGGCGCCGTCGTCCCAGCGGTAGCGCACGCCGTATGCGTCCGCGTCGGGCAGGCGCATGGCGTCTCCCTCGGCAGAGGCGTTCAGGGCCGCCACCGTCTCCGCCAAGGCGTCCGTTACGCCGGCCGCAAGGCTTTCCTTTGACGCCGGGCCGGCGTAAAGCACGCCTGTGATCTCCGTTTCTTCAGAGATATCCTCGAGGCTGAGACGCGCTTTCAGCGTGAAACTGTCCCCCTCCCGCAAGGCCAGCCTGTTCAGGACGCCGTTGTCGCCGATCAGCGCGGGGTTTTCGGAGGCCCACGAGATGCTTACGCCGGTTTCGGCGTCGTACGCGACCGGATTCAGGTCCGATTCAATCGCGGACAGGCTCTCGTTTTCGCCCAATACCAACTGCGGCAGCCGGCGCGCCGTTTCCTCTATGCGCGCGCGCTTTTCCGCCTCGTCCCGCTCCCTCGGGCGCACCGTCAACTCCACTCTGCGCCTGACCTTTGCCTCCCCGTAAACGGCCTCGGCCTCGGCCTCCACGCGCAGCGGCGCGGCGGGATAGGGCGGACGTTCCAAGGAAACGATCGCCTCGCCGCCTTTCGCAAGCTGCGCGGCAAGGACCGCGAGCAACAGGAGCAAAAGGCCCGCGAGGATGAGCCAATACATCGCGTTTTTGCGCCGTTCCGCTTCGATCCGCCCGTGGAAATCCCCGTTTCCGAACGCCGCTTTCAAACGCCGTTCCATCTCCTCCGCGCTTCCCGTCAACGCCTGCGGCACCGTAGCCGCGAGCCTTGCGAGCGCTCCGTCTCCCGCGCCGCGCCGCGCGCGCTCCCGCCGTTTGTGTGCAAATCGCATAGGAAGCCCTCCTTTCATCGTTGCGTTTCAACATTCGTGAGGCGCCGGTTCCAGGCGTAAGACAGCGCCATCAGCCCCAAGGCCGCCGTCATGACGAGCCTGCCCCAAAGACCGTCGTAGAGCGCCGCGATATACGCAGGCGAAAGCAATTGCAAGAACACGAGCATGACGGCGGGGAGCAGCAGCAGTATGTTCGCTTCCAGCCGCTTCTGCGCCGTGAGCGTCCTGCGCTCCCTTTTGATCTCGATCTTGTCGATGATCAGGGCGGAGGCTTTCGCGATCATGATCTCCATGTCGCCGCCCGTCGTGCGGCAGATGAAATAGGCGTCCACGAAATTCCGTATATCCTCGCTGCGGCTCCGGTTCGCAAAATCGTCGAGCAGGGCCGTTTCGTCGTCCCTGCTGCGAAACAGGCGCGCGGTCATGTGTTCGAGTTCGCGCACGATGGGCGCGTCGGCGGGATAGATGAGCCGCATCGCTTCGAGGCCCTCCTTGAGCGCTTCCGGCATCTGGCGGCCCGTCGAAAACGAGGCCGACAGCGAGCAGAGCAGATCGCGGAACGAATGTTCGAGCGCGGCCCTCCGATTCTCCGCCAGGTGCCGCGCGTACAGCCCTTTGCACGGGACGGAAAGCGCGGAAAGGAGCGCGGAGCAGATCAGGCTTTGGTAAAAGATCTGCCCCAAAAGCAGCAGGATCGATACGGCGATCAGGTAATACCGACGCGTTTCTTTCGGCGTCATTTCGTAGCTGTTGTAGTCCGGCATGTCACAGCGCGCCTCCTCGCAGTTTCCGTTTCGTGTCGTTTCGCAGCGCGGCGCCCGTGGCCCTAAGCCCCTGCCCCGCTTCGTATCGGAACAGGGGATTCAGTTCGATCTCCCCGCCCGCCATGCCCGTCACCTCGCAGATTTCGAGGACGCGCCGACGGCCGTCCGCGGATTTGCCCAGATGGATCAGGATCTCGATCGCTTCCGATATCTGCCTGCGGATGGCCTCGACGGGGAAATCCGCGGCCTGCAGGTACATGGCTTCCAGCCTGCAGATCATGCCGCGCGTGGAATTGCCGTGACCCGTGGACAGGGAACCGTCGTGCCCCGTGTTCATGGCCTGTATCATGTCCAAAACCTCCTCGCCGCGCACCTCCCCGACGATGATACGGTTCGGGCGCATTCGCAGACTCGACTTGATCAACTGCCGCATGTTGACCTCCCCCTTGCCCTGCACGTTCGCGTTGCGGCATTCGAGCCGCACGATGTTGTGAATCGCCGCGATCTGAAGTTCCGCGGAATCCTCTATGACGATAATGCGCTCGTCCGCCGGTATGTAGTTCGACAGCACGTTCAAAAAGGTGGTCTTACCCGAACTCGTGCCGCCGCTGATGAAGATGTTGTAGGCGCATTCGACGAGCGTGCGCAGGAATTCCGCGGCCTCCGCCGTGATCGTTTTGAAAGACAGAAGATCGTCCATCGTGATACGGTTCTCGGGAAATTTTCGGATCGTCAGGATGGGGCCGTTGAGCGCCACGTTTTTGTAAACGGCATTCACGCGCGAACCGTCGCCGAGTCTGGCGTCCAAGATGGGATTCATCTCGTTGATCTCCCGGTGTACGCCTGCGGCGATGCGCCGGATGATCTCCTCCAGTTCCTCCGTGTTCTCAAAGCGCAGACCCGTTTCGAGGACGCGCCCGTTCTTTTCGATAAAAACACGATCCTTGCCGTTCACCATGATTTCGGAAACCGCGCGGTCCTCCGCAAAGGGCTGCAGAATGCCTAAATCCTTGCGGATGCGGTAGAATACGATGTCGATCAGGTCGGCCTTTTCGCGCGCCGGCAATAAGGCGGTCTCGTCACAGCGAAGCACGCAGTCCTCGATGGCCGCAAACACCGCTTCGTCGCTGCCGTCGCCGGGCATTGCGCTGACGCGTTCGCGCATGGTGTTTGTTAATTTTTTCACAATTACTGTGTTTTCCATCGTTCCCGCCTCATTCGCAAACGCGCGCGAGCAGACTGTCCGTGAGTTTGCGTATCCCCCGCCCGAACGCGCCCGACAGCACGAAGTCCGTTACGCCGTCGGCATACCGAAAACTCGCGCCGTCATAGTCTATGTCGATCCGCTCCTCGCCTTCCGCGGGCTTCGCGTCCTCGTCCGCCGCCTTTTCCGCGTCCTCGTCCGCGTCGTAGGAGAAACGCAGCATGTTTTTCACGAGGATGGGCGTTTCGCCGCCGCCATGCCGCCAAGCCGCGCGCAAAAGCGAGGCCGCGCGATCGCGCTTGCCCGCGTCGGCAAGCGCGCCGTTCTCGACGAGGACCAGCGCGTCGCAGAGCCTTACGATCCGCAGGGCCTCTTCCCCGCACGCGCCGCCCAGATCCAAAACGACCACATCAAAGCCGCCGCAGCCGTCGAGAAAACGAAAGAAATCGCCCGTTTCTTCCTGCGTGGCGCGGGCGAGATCGTTCAGGCCCGGCGAGGGGAAGAAGCGCGCCAGCCCGTAACTGTCCCGGAACAGGCAGGCTTCGCAGAACAGGCGCAGGTCCGCTTCCCGCCCGCGCAACATCAGATACAGGAAATCGCCGATGTGCCGGTCCCCCTCCGCCTTGCGCATACAAAAGCCCGCCGCTTCCAAGGTCTCCAGACTCAGGTACAGCGCGCGTCTGCCCTTGTACGCGGCGAAGTCCCTGCCGGCGCCGATCGCGATCGACGAAACGCCGCAGGCGCCGCCGAGTCCGCCGCAGGCGATGTATTTCACGGATCCGCCGAAACTCGTCGGGAGGCCGCCGTTTCCGGGGCGCGCCGCGTATTCGGCGCGGAGCAACGCGGCAAGACCGCTGACCCTGCCGTAGCGACTCGCGTACAAGCATCCGTGCGCGCCGCCCCGCAGCGGAGGGGCTTCCGTGAGGATGATCGGCTGCGCGCCGGCGGGGCTTTCCGCCAAGTCCTTGTTCTCCGCCGCGACGCCCTCGCCCAGAATCACGAAGTCATAGGCCTTTGCCGCGCGCGCGTCCGCAGACGAGTCCCCGCGGGGCGGCGCTTCCGCCGTAACCGAAAACTCGCGGCCGGCCGCGGCGAGCCGCTGCGCGAGCAGGGCGGCGTAGGCTTGATCCTGATCCAAAAGCAGTATTGATATCATTCCCATTTCCTCCATTAATTCTTATAACCACATAATACCGGAATGAAATTGGGTTGTCAAGTACATTTTTTGAAATATTTACAAATAATTTTATAAACTTCCTTGCGGCGCGAAAGTTGCTGTGTTTTGTTACGATACGGGGTATGCGCAATCATGGGTCCTGTCACCGGGGGGCGTCTAAAGGCGCCGGCTTTCACTACGTTCAAGCCTCAATGCCTTTGCCTCTTTGGCAAGCCCTTGAAAGGGCGTTTGTACTACCGCGCTACCCCTTGAAGGGGTCTTCATACTCCTTTACGCTCAGTTTGTC
>JAITKU010000061.1 GCA_031278255.1 Eubacteriales Family XIII. Incertae Sedis bacterium
GTTTTCGCCCCCGGCGAAAAAATCGCGCGGCAATCCAAACTTCAATAACCGCGTCCCTCGCGGTTATTGTATCAGAAACATGAAGCGAAGCGGAGATATTTATGATACCGCCCCGCTCGTTTTCGCCCCCGGGGGGGCGAAAACGAGCGGCAAAAAAAGCGATGCGCGGAGGCTCCGCCTCCGCGCATCGCTTCCCCGATTCAGGAACTCTTTGCGAGTCGTCTCTTTTCCGGCGGCGCCTGCTGCGCGCCCTCTTCGTCCGCGCGCTCCGGCCACTGCATGAAACGCACGTTCTCCGCGATCACCTTGACGGGATAGCGCACAACCCCCTCGGCGTCAGTGTAGGTGTCCGTCCGAATCTTGCCCGTCACGCCCGCCCAAAATCCCTTGCGCAGATAGCGCTCGCACAGATCCCCGAGGCCGCCGAACGCGCTCACGCGCAGGAAGTCGGTCCGATCATCCTTGGAGTAGACATCGTCCACGGCCAGCGTGAACGTACACAGACTCCTCCCCTCGTCCAGCTTCCTAAGCTCCGGATCCTTCGTCAATCGGCCGATGACATTGATGCTGTTCATTTCCTTCTCCTTTCATTAATTAAAATATGTGGTTCTTATTGCAATTATACACTTGACCTTGGCGGTTGTCAACAGGTTTTTACAATTATTACAAAATTTTTTCACCCCGCCTCCCGTTCGCGCTCGGGACGCGATCCGCACGCTCTTCTTTCGGGCGAAACGCGGCAAATTCCTCATGCCTTTGTCCCGTTTTTGTGATACAATAGCCACAGCGCGTTTGTATGCGCCCCGTTCCGCGCGCCGCCCGAAACGAGCGAAACGCGCGTCACGGCGGCGAAAACGGTCATGCCAAAAGAAGAAAACAGCGCAAGACACATTGCGACTTGCGCTTACGATACACGAGGAGGCGGTATGGGTTTTGATTTTTGCTCTTTTTCGAGCGGCAGCAACGGAAATTGTTATCTGATCAGATCGGAGAGCGTCGCAATATTGATCGACGCGGGTATCGGCGGCAGGCGGATATGGGAGGGGCTGCAACGCACGGGGACGGACCCCGGCGCGCTGCGCGCGCTTTTGCTCACACACGAGCATTCGGACCATATCAGAGGGCTCGCTTCCCTCCTGAAGAAAAGCGGGGATATGGCGGTATACGCCAACGAGAACACCTGGGGAGCGATCTGCGCGGCCGCGAAAGCGACCGCGAAGGGACGGATAAGGCATTTTGTCACGGGAGAGGGTTTCACGGTGGGCGATATCTCGGTCAAGACCTTTGCCGTCAGCCACGACGCCGCGGAACCCGTAGGCTATACGCTGCGCTGCGGGGACAGGCAGATCAGCGTCGTCACGGACACGGGTTGCGTGGACGACAGGCTGTTCGCGGAGATTCGCGGGGCCGACACCTTGATACTGGAATCGAACCACGATGAAGATATGCTGAAATACGGTAAATATCCTTGGTTTTTGAAACGGCGCGTCCTCGGCAACGAGGGCCATCTGTCAAACGCCGCCGCCGCGGACATCGTTCTCAGGCTCCTGCGCGCGGGGGAAAAGAAACGGCGCGTGCTGCTCGCGCATTTAAGCCGCGAGAACAATCTTCCGGAGACGGCGCTGCGGACCGTCCGAAACATCTTGGAGGCGCACAGGGATTCCGTCGGCGCAAACCTGCATTTGGACGCGATTCCGCGCGATGAAATCGGCTTGCTTTACGAGATATGACGCGGGCGAAAACCCCCGGCATCGGCGTCAAAAATAAATTTTTTCCGAAAGCTTATAAAAATCTGTTGTTTTTTCCGGCATCTTGGTAGATAATATAATAAGCATTTGTTTGGGGTTTGTCAATAAACGGTATATCTCCGTACAAGTATTCTTTTCCGCGCAAAGCGCCGCTTCCGGCAGCGCCGCGCGGCGAGAAAACGGCGGAGCGGGATTCCGCGAACCGTTTGCCGGCAAAACCTTGGGAGAGGGAGAACCGCATATGGACGCTGCCATTACGATGAAAGACGCGGGTTTGCTCATACTGGGAATCGGCCTGATCATCTTGGTCTTTTACGCCATATATTTGGTCCGGCATCTATCCGTAACCGCCAAATCCGTCAACAAGATACTCGCGGATGCGGAGGAGATATCCGAGATCGCCGTCAGGCGCAGCAAGGACATGGATAAGCTCATAGGCAACGCAAGCGAGTCCGTGGGTGGCTTGGCCGACATCCTCAAGGGGAATCAAAGCACGATCGCGGCCTTGACATCCATCGTCAATGCCTTGAGCTCGTTGAAAAATCTGATTCGGGACGGCAAGAAAAAAGAGGGCAAGCAGGGATGAACGCCGCGTGCGGTTCCATCCGCACAGAGAACGCCCATGCGAACATCGACGGTATTTCGGCAAATAAAACCTTGCGCGTTGGGATAAAAAAGCACAAAAAAAATAATTGGAAATTTATTGGAACTCTCTTGACATCCTCCCGAAAGAATGCTATACTGTTCCCGTAAGTCAGTTTTTTCAATGATTGACAACAACAGGGGTGTATTGGATTCAGAAAAAGAGAAGAAAAGGAAGGGAAAAAAATGAAAGCAACAGGAATCGTAAGAAAAGTTGATGAACTTGGCAGAGTTGTTCTTCCGGTCGAATTAAGAAAGACTTTCGACATCAAAAAAGAAGATCCGCTTGAGATTTATGTTGACGGCGACAGCATTATTCTCAAGAAGTACGAGCCCGCCTGCATCTTTTGCGGCGATGCGAAAAACGTGAGAAGGATACATGAAAAAGTCGTCTGTTCAAACTGTATCGAGGAAATGAAATCTCTCTGATCGAAAACCTTTTTCTGTCGATGGGGAATCAATGAAAAACGAAAGGGCGCTTCGCGCCCTCTTCGTTTTTCGATAAAAACGCAACGGTTTGCGCACCGCATTTCCGCGGCCGCCGGCGTCCGTTCATTGTATCCCCTGCACATCGGTCTGCGGATCATCCGCAGGCGCTTCGGGCATATCTTCGGTTTGCCGTTTTTTTCGTTTGCTCGTAATGCGCCGTATCTCCTCTTTCTTGTACAGATGGATATCCGTGCTGAGCTTCTCCGGCGCGGCGGCCGTTTTTTCCTCTGTGACAAGCCTCGCCTTGACTTGGCCCATCAGGATGTTGGCGTCCGTGACCACAGCGACGCCGTCCTTTGTGGTAATGCGGTCTCCGCTCTCCGGCATACCCTTTTTCAGGGCCTGATACGTGTCGTTTTCGTACTTCAAACAGCACATGAGCCGGCCGCAGGCCCCGGATATCTTGGTGGGATTCAGCGAAAGATTCTGTATCTTCGCCATCTTGATCGAAACGGGTTCAAAATCCGGCAGCCACGAGTGGCAGCATAAAGCCCGGCCGCAGGCGCCTATACCGCCCAACATCTTCGCCTCGTCGCGAACGCCGATCTGACGGAGTTCTATGCGCATCTTGAACACGCCCGCGAGGTCCTTGACGAGTTCCCGAAAATCGACGCGCCCGTCCGCGGTGAAATAGAAAATGATCTTCGTGTTGTCAAAGGTGTATTCGACATCGATCAACTTCATATCCAGCTTGCGCTTCTTGATCTTCTCTTGGCATTGCAACATCGCCTTTTCTTTCTTTTTCAGGTTGTCGTCATACCGCTGCACATCCCTTTCGGCGGCCACGCGCAGGACCCTTTTCAGGGGCGCCACCACATCGCCGGACGGAATCTCCCGAACACAGCCCCGCACAAAGCCGAATTCCGGCCCGCGCGCGGTTTCGACGATAACCTTGTCGCCGCACCTGAGTTCCAAATTGCCGGGATCGAAATGGTATATCTTCCCGGCCTGTTTAAAGCATACGCCTATTATCTTGGCCATTTACCCGATTCTCCTGCATTGCTCCGATGTTCAACCGCCAAAGCGATGAGACAACATCTTCAATATCATGGTTTTAAGCGCGTATTTGACGTTCAGACCGTTGCCGAGGCCGCGCCGCGCCTCCTCCGCGCAATCGATGAGGCGCAGGATATCCGCGCGGGCGAGCGCGCCTCGCGCGCCGCCGCACGCCGCGACAAGCGCATCGCGCAGACAAAGTTCCAAGGCATCCAGAAAATCATCGGCCGCGTCTCGTTCCGTTACCGCGCCGACAAGCCGCGACAGTTCGTAGTAAGCGCCCCCGGCCGCCAGCTTAGGGACAAAATCGGCCGCGAGTTCCGCAAAGGCGCCGGGCTTCGCGCCGGGTGCGGGCGCGAGACGCAAAAGGATACATCTGGACTGTATCGTCTTGAGCAGCAAGGAGGCGTTCACGGTCAGCAATAGGACGATATTGCCGCCGCAAGGCTCCTCCAGCGTCTTTAGGAGCTTGTTTTGGCTCTGCGGCGTCATGCGTTCCGCCTCGTCCACAATCGCGATGATGCGCGCGGACGCGAAGGGCTTGCCGCGCAGCCGCGCCTGCAAGTCCTCTGTCTGTTTCACGCCTATGCTGTTCCCGTCCCGCGTGAGATACAATATGTCCGCGTGGTTGCCATGTTCCGCCCTGACGCAGGAAGAGCAAATTCCGCAGGGGCGCGGCGCCGCGCCGACGCAATGCACCGCCTTGGCAAAGGTTTCGGCCGCGCGCAACTTGTCCACGCCGCGTCCGCCCTCAAGGATGTACGCGTGAAAGAGCTTCCCGCCGGCAGCCGGAGCCGTAAGGCGCTTCAGCGACGCGGCACTACAGGGAAGCATCTTTTTCCCCAAAAAGCGCGTCCACGCGCGCCGCGATCACCGCGCTGATCTCGCCTACGCTCCGCGTCCCGTCAATGCCCACAATCCGTTGCGGCCACTTCCGCTCCAGGGCCAAAAAAGCCTCGTAGACCGCCTCGTGGTACGCAGAGTTCTCGTTCTCGATGCGATCGTTCCCGCGCGCATTCCGGCGGCACTCCGCCGCCCCGGGCGCGATCTTCAAAAGGAACGTCACATCCGGCATACAATCCCGCACGGCGTAGGCGTTGATTCTGTCCACGACCTCACCCAGACGGCGACCGCCGCCTTGGTACGCGATGCTCGAATCCACAAAACGATCACAGACCACCGTCTTGCCGGCGGCGAGCGCGGGAAGAATCAACTGCGCGACCATCTGCGCCCTCGCCGCGGCGTACAGCATGGCCTCCGTCAGATAATCCATCTCCGGATGCGCGTTGTCCAGCACGATCGCGCGGATGCGTTCCCCTATGGCGGTGCCGCCCGGCTCTCGCAGAGCGATCGTATCGCGGCCTTTCCGCACCAAATGCTGTTGCAACAGTTGTATCTGCGTGGACTTCCCGGAGAAATCCGGCCCTTCCATGCTTATAAACAAGCCCGTTCCGGTCCGCATACACCCTATCCTTTGTATCTGCCGATTACGCCGTCGCAGAGTCTTTCAAACAGGAACACCGCCAAACAGAGAAAAGGCGCGCACAGCAATATTACAAAGATCAGCTTCAGCGTAAACATATCGATTTCCCCGTGTGTCTTTGGACAATCCGCACAATATCCGTCTTAATAGGTATTGTACCACAGAACGACAAGAATATACAGAATTAAAAGCAAAAAAAAATTACGGACCTATCCCCGTTCGCATCTTTTGCAAACGGCAGGAAGGTCCTGTAAGGACATGGCCCGAACGCATGTGAGGGGGTATTCCCCGGCTTCGGCCGGTCCGGAGACGGCCAAAGAAAAAAAGCCGGCGACGACCTATTTTCCCGGGCGGCTGCCCGCCGAGTATCGTCGGCGCAAATGAGCTTAACTTCTGTGTTCGGGATGGGAACAGGTGTGGCCTCATTGCTGTAGTCAC
>JAITKU010000086.1 GCA_031278255.1 Eubacteriales Family XIII. Incertae Sedis bacterium
AACATCCAGATGACGATCGAGCTGATCACGCCGATCGCGATCGAGGAGGGTCTGCGCTTCGCCATTCGCGAGGGCGGCCGGACCGTGGGCGCGGGCGTCGTGGCGTCGATATTGGAATAGGTGCGAAATATCGCAGGATCGCCGGATTTTGAAACCGGACCGTTGACCGTTTCCATGACAGCAGCAAGCGCAAGCAAGATCGCTTGTTGCTGTTTTTGCGCCTCCGCCCCCGTTTGCCGCCCTATGCGAACGGGGGCGCGGCGATCGGGGTTCGGTCCCCGTCACAGAATGCCATGAAGCATAAAATCGTAAACAAACAGAACAACAGCAGCGGTTGCGTCGTCTGCGGGGATCGCAACAAGTTCAGCATGAATACGCGCTTCTACGATCTGGAAAACGGCAACGTGGTCGCGCTGTTTCACACGGAGGAATGGCACCAAAGCTATCCCGGACGGGTACACGGCGGCTTGATCGCGGCGGTTCTCGATGAGACCGTCGGGCGGACGATCTGCGTTGTCGAGCCGGATACTTGGGGCGTGACCGTCACGCTCGAGATCAAGTATCGAAAGCCCGTCCCGACGGGCGCCGCGCTGCGGGCCGTGGGCAGGCTCACGCGCAACACGCGCAAGCTCTTTGAGGGGAGCGGCGAGATTTTGCTGCCGGACGGGAGCGTGGCCGTCGAATGCAGGGGCAAATACATGAAGATGTACCCGCATGAGTTGGTAGATACAACCTTTCTTGATAAAGAATGGTACAGGATCGAGGATGCGGACGAGCCGACGGAATTGGAATTGTAGGTCCCGGGAACATATTTCCATTTTGTATATTTTTTGTTAAATTTTTGATTTCCCCCGGGCGAACTTTTTCCTGCCCCGCGTTTTTTCGGGCTTGCGGATTTTTTGCCTCCTTTCTTTCCTCCGCCTTTTTTCTGCGTCTGGACAAACATATGTTTGTATGGTATACTGACATACATGAAGATACTGGGGATCGATCCGGGCTACGCGATTTTGGGCTACGGGATCGTTGAGATGCGGGAGAGCCGCTTTTCGCTGTGCGATTACGGCGCGCTTACGACGGCCGCCGGCACGGCGCTTCCCGACAGGCTGAAGTCCCTCTACGCGGCGTTGATGGAGATCATCGCGCGGCACGAGCCGGACGCGGCCTCCGTTGAGGAGCTTTTTTTCAACAGCAACGCCAAGACCGCGCTGCTCGTCGGGCAGGCGCGGGGCGCCGCGTTGCTCGCCTGCGTCAATTCGGGGCTCAGGATATACGAATACACGCCGCTGCAGATCAAGCAGGGCTTGACCGGCTACGGCCGCGCGGACAAGACGCAGATGCAGGCGATGGTGCGGACGATACTGCACCTGGACGAAACGCCGAGGCCCGACGACGCCGCCGACGCGCTGGCCGCCGCGATCTGCCACGGCCATTCCGCCGCTTATCGCGCGCGCATGGAGGGTTTCGCGAAATGATTTACCGCATTCGGGGTGCGCTTTTGGCAAAGCTTGACGGCCGCGTGGTGATAGAGGCCGGCGGTATCGGTTACGAGATTTCCGTTCCCGACAACTGCGAGGTGTACGGATGCCGGGAGGGAGAGGAGGTCATGGTGTACACGGCCATGATCGTCAAGGAGGATGATGTAAGCCTCTGCGGTTTTTCCGACAGGGCCTCTCTTTCTTTGTTTCGCAAGCTGCTCACCGTCGGCGGCGTGGGCGCAAAGGCGGCCATGTCCGTGCTGTCCGCCATGCCGCTGCCCGAACTCAAAAAAGCGATCGTGTTCGGCGACGCGGTCATGCTGACGCGCGCGAACGGTATAGGCAAGAAATCCGCGGAACGCATCATCTTGGAACTCAAGGACAAAGTGGAACTGTATGCCGAACCCGGCGCCGCGGCGGGCGCGCGGCTTTCCTCGGAGGTGGGCGCCGCGGCCGCGGACGATCCGCGCGCCGAGGCCGCGGAAGCGCTCATCGGTCTCGGCTATTCGCGGGCGGAGGCTTTCTCCGCGGTCGCGGGCGTGCCGGAGGACGGGCTGGGCGTGGAGGCATATATCAAACAGGCGTTGAAACGCGTATAGCGCGGCGGCCGCGCGTCCGTTCGCAGAGATAGGCGCATGAAGGATTACAAAGACAGGATCATGACGGGTGAACGCCTCGATTCGGACGAGGCTTTCGCGGAAACGAGTTTGAGACCCAAGCGGCTCGACGCGTACATCGGCCAGAAGAACGTGACGGACAACCTGAGGGTGTTCATCGATGCCGCGCGGATGCGGGACGAGCCGCTGGATCACGTGCTTTTCTACGGGCCGCCCGGCCTCGGAAAGACGACGCTCGCGGGTATTATCGCGAACGAACTCGGTGTGGAATTGCGCATTACCTCAGGCCCCGCCATAGAGCGGGCCGGCGATTTGGCCGCCCTGCTCACGAACCTGAACGACAGGGATGTACTCTTCATCGATGAGATACACAGGCTGAACCGTTCCGTCGAGGAGGTGTTGTATTCCGCGATGGAGGACTACGCGATCGATATCATCATCGGCAAGGGTCCGTCCGCGCGCTCCATAAGGATCGACCTCGGCAAGTTCACCCTGATCGGCGCCACCACGCGGGCCGGCTCGCTCTCGGCGCCCCTGCGCGATCGCTTCGGCGTTATCAGCAAGTTTGAGATGTACCGCGCGGACGAACTCAAGCGGATCATCGGGCGTTCGGCCGAACTCTTGCGCGTCGCGATAGACGAGCGCTCGCAGACCGAACTGGCGCTGCGCTCGCGCGGCACGCCTCGGGTGGCGAACCGGCTCCTGAAGCGCGTGCGGGATTTCTGTCAGGTGCGCGGCAGCGGCCGGATCGACATCGAGATTACGCGGCATACCTTGGATTCCCTCGGTATCGACGAGAAAGGACTGGAGGGGCTGGACAGGGATATCCTGCGGCTGATCATCGAACGCTTTGACGGGGGTCCGGTCGGTATCGATACGATTGCCGCCGCCATAGGCGAGGAGCGCGTCACCATAGAGGACGTGTATGAGCCTTACCTGATGCAGGTGGGTTATCTGCACCGGACGCAAAAGGGACGCGTCGTATCGAGGGACGCGTATGCGCACCTCGGGCTGAAAGCGCCGGACTTGCCGGAAAACCCGCAAATTTCAATATTTGAGGAGGAATCTTCGCAATGAAAAAGCCCCGGGCTTTGAAACGGATGATCCTTGCGGTCCGTCTCGCGGCGCTCGCCTTTTTCCTCGCGCCCGCTGCGGGCTTCGCCGCGGACGGGACGGAAGCGAGCCTGCGCATAGGTTTGGCCTACGGCGCGAACGCGCCCTCTTCCTGTGAGATCGCGTCCGCAAGCGGCTTTATCTTGGCCGTGCCCACGGCGGACGGCTTTCTTGCGGGTATGCCCCTGCCCGCTTATACGCGCTTGACCGTTTCCGCGAGCGGCGGGCGCACGATGTTGCACGCGGACGGCGGCGTACTCGTTTCGGACGATATCGGCGCCGAGACCTGCGTTCTCTCCCATGATTACGCGTCCTCCGCCCCGATCCTGTACGAGGGCGTCCCCTACAGGGGCGGCTTATCGTTTCGGCCCAATGCCAACAATACCTTTAACGTGATCAACCGGCTCGGCGTCGAGGAATATCTGTACGGCGTCTTGAATTCGGAAATGGGATACAAGAATCCCCCGGAGGCTTTGAAAGCGCAGGCGGTGGCCGCGAGAAGCTACACGATGTGCAATCTGAACACGCACGCGGACGACGGCTTTGATCTCTGCGCGGGCGCGCATTGTCAGGTGTACAAGGGTTACGCCGACGAGTACGCCGAAACCTGCGCCGCCGTGGACGGCACGGCCGGTTTGCTGCTGTATCACAGCGGCGTGCCCGTAAGCGGCAATTATTTCAAGAACAGCGGCGGACACACGCAGAACGCGGAGGATGTTTGGACCGCGGCGGAAGCCTATCTGCGCGGCGTTCCGGACGCGTATTCGCCCCCCTATACGTGGGGCTGGCAGCTTTCGTTCCGCGAGCTGCGCGCGCTGCTGACGGCGGCGGGCGAGGAGGATCCGGGCGAGGTTGCCGCCGTTTTCGTGAGCGAGCGGAACGCGAGCGGAAATGTGAACGCCGTAACGATCATCGGCGGCAAGGGGACCGTCGTTTTGGAGAAGAACCGCATCCGCACGGTTCTCGGCGCGTCGAACGTCAAATCGCTGCGCTTCACGTTCGGCGGCGCGCTTCCCGCGTTGCCGCAGACGCCCGCGATCCGGGCCGTGGGCGCGGACGGCGCCGGCCCGCTTGCGAGCGGGGCCTACGTCCTCTCCGCGGACGGATTCGGCGTCTTGGAAACGGAGGATGCGTTCATAGAGGGCGCGTCCGGACGCGTGCGGGCCTCGGAACGCGCGGACGCGGCGGGCGGCGGACAGGCGAAAGACGAACCCGTAACGGGCGACAGCGTTACGTTCACCGGCAGCGGCTACGGTCACGGCGTGGGTCTGCCGCAGGACAGCGCCATAGAAATGGCCAACCGGGGCTATGATTTCAGGCGGATTTTGATGCAGTATTTCACGGACATACAGATCGGATAATAAAATGCTTTTGCGGGAATTCGATTACGCGCTTCCGGCGGAGTTGATCGCGCGCTATCCGGCGGACAGGCGCGACGCCTCGCGCCTCATGGTGCTGCACCGCGATACGGGCCGCATCGAACACCGCCGCTTTTATGATATCGTTTCGTATCTGCGGGCCGGCGATTGTCTGGTACTCAACGATTCCAAGGTGTTGCCCGCGCGGCTTTTCGGGCTTCGCGAGCGGCCCGGGGCGGGCGGCGCGGGGGTTCGCGTGGAGTGCCTGCTCGTCAGGTGTCTGCGGGACGATATCTGGGAAATCATGGCGCGGCCGGGGAAGCGCCTGCGGCGCGGGGATCCGATACGCTTCACGGAGAACGGCGATTTTGCGGCGGAGATATCGGAACGTCTCGCGGACGGGCTGTTCGTCGCGAGCTTTCGCTACACGGGGGATTTCATGGAACGCCTGTCCGCCGTCGGCGGGATGCCGCTTCCGCCCTATATCGGAAGAGAGTCCGACGAGACGGACAAAACGCGCTACCAGACGGTGTATGCGCGCGCGTGGGGTTCCGTCGCGGCGCCCACGGCGGGTCTGCACTTCACGGAGGAGTTGCTTCGCGCCGCGGAAGAAGCGGGCGTGCGCACGGCGCGCCTGACCTTGCATGTCGGCCCGGGCACGTTTCGGTCCGTGAAAACGGAACGCATAGAGGACCACGTCATGCATCCGGAGGCATACGGGATCGACGCGCTCTGCGCCGCGCGCATCAATGAGACGATCGCGGAAAGGGGCCGCGTCGTCTGCGTCGGGACGACCTCCGCGCGCTGTCTGGAGAGCGCGGCTTTCCCTTGCCCCGCGGCGGGCGCTTACCGAGTCGCGGCGGGCGACGGCAGCACGAATATCTTCATATATCCGGGCTACGCTTTCAAATGCACGGACGCCCTGCTCACGAATTTTCATCTGCCGCGGTCCACGCTGCTCATGCTCGTTTCGGCTTTCTGCGGCAGGGAGACCGTGTTGCGCGCCTATGGGGAGGCCGTCAAAGCGGGCTACAGGTTTTTCAGTTACGGCGACGCGATGCTCATCGTGTAACGCAAAAGGCTTGCCGAAAGGAGTTGGACGATGATTTCCGATAAGATGCTTGCGCTTGCGCAGAGCAACAGCGCGATCCGCGCCATGTTCGAGGAGGGAAACAGGCTGGCCGCCCTGCACGGCCGCGAGAATGTTTTCGATTTCAGTTTGGGGAATCCGAACTTCCCGGCGCCGGAGGCGGTGCGCAGGGCGATCATCGAGGTGATCGAGGGCGAGGACCCAAGGCTCGTACACGGCTACATGAGCAACGCCGGCTACGCGGATGTGCGCGGCGCCGTGGCCGCGTCGTTGAACGACCGCTTCAAAACCTCGTTCGGCGCGGACAACATCATCATGTCCGCCGGCGCGGCGGGCGGTCTGAACGCGGTTTTAAAGACCCTGCTGAATCCCGGGGATGAGGTGGTCGCGTTTGCGCCCTATTTTGTGGAATACGGAAATTACGTCGCGAACTACGACGGGAAACTCGTCGTCGTGCCGCCGAACACGGAGGATTTCCTGCCGGACCCGCGGCGGCTGGAAGCGGCCCTGACGCCGCGGACAAAGGCCCTTATCGTCAACTCGCCGAACAACCCCACGGGCGTCGTGTATTCCGCGGAAACGATCGCGCGGATCGCGGCGGTCCTCGAGGCCAAGCAGCGCGCATACAAAACGAGCATCTACATCCTGTCGGACGAACCCTATCGCGAACTCGCCTACGACGGCGTTCAGGTTCCGTATATTACAAAATTTTACTCAAATACCATTGTATGCTATTCATGGTCGAAGTCGCTCTCCCTGCCCGGCGAGCGTATCGGCTACATCGTCATACCGGACGCGGCAGACGCGTACGCGCTCGTCTTTGAGGCCGCCTGTATCGCCACGCGCGTACTCGGTTTCGTCAACGCGCCCTCCCTGCTGCAGCGCGTCGCGGCCAAATGCCTCGGCGCGGAGACGGACCTCGCGGCCTATGATCGAAACAGAAAACGCCTCTACGAGGGACTCAGGGCCCTCGGCTTTGCCTGCGTCTTTCCGCAGGGCGCCTTTTATCTGTGGATGAAGAGTCCCGTGCAAGACGCCGCTTTTGTCGAGGCCGCGAAGCGGCACAATATCCTCGTCGTTCCCGGCGCCTCGTTCGGCTGTCCGGGCTACGTGCGTCTCGCCTACTGCGTTTCGGAGGATACGATCGAGCGTTCGCTGCCGGCTTTCGCGCGGCTCGCGGCGGAGTGCGTCGCGAAAGCGTAGCCCTTTCACGCGCGGTCGCGCGGGGTTTTCGCCCCGCCTACTGCGGCTTGCGTCCGTGCAGCAACATCGAGGAACGCAGGCCCTCCCAGTAGATGAACAGGCGATCCGGCAGAAGCGGCTTGCTGTACAGATATCCCTGATATATGTGGACGCCGAGCGAGCGCAGCATATCGCTCTGTTCGCGCGTTTCGACGTATTCCGCTATGAGTTCTATGCCCGAGGCGTCCGCGAGATGCGCGATGGACATGATGATATCGCGCGAGGTCGCCGAGTCCATGATATCCTTGACCAGCACACCGTCCAATTTCAGCGTACTCAGGTCAAACTCCTTGAGGTACATGAGCGAGCTGTGTCCCATGCCGAAATCGTCCATCGCGAGCCGCACGCCGAGTTCTTTCAGCTGCGCGAGCCTGCGGCGCGACGCGGTTGTAAGCGCGAGCTGTTCCGTCACCTCGAGTTCGATCAGGTTCGGATCGAGCGCATTGCCCGAGAGTTCGTGCGAGACGAAATCCGCGATGTCGTCGGATATCTGCGAGGGCGACAGGTTGACGGACAGGATGGTCACGAGTCCCTTTTCATTCCAATTCTTCAGTTCGCGGAACGATCGCCGCAGCGTCCAGCGGCACAGCAGGTCCTCTATCCCCGAATCCTCCGCCAAGGCGACCGTGACGGGCGGCGGAATCATGCCGAGTTGCGGGTGCTTCCATCGCAGCAGGGCCTCGACGCCGTGGAGATTGCCGCCCGATTTGATCTGCGGCTGGTATTCCAAGAAGAGCGGGCCGTCCTGCTTTTCTTCGGTGTCCGCCATGGCCGTCTGCAGGTCCTCCTTGAGCGCGATGGCGAGTCCGCGCGCCAGATTGCCTATGTTGTCCCCGCGCGCGGTCAGGTTCTGCATTCCGGCCAGCACGCATTCCGTCAGGCCGTTCAACGCGTTTTGCCCCTCCCGCGCCTTGTGTTTTTGGAATAGGATCACAAAAGGCCCGTAACACGCCGCGCCCACGAAGATGTTGAATATCTGGAGCAGCGAGCCTGATACGGAACCCGTCGTCATGAAGCCGCTCAGCAGCACGGGCGTGGTCCAGTTGGCGCTCGCCGTCACGTAGGGGACCAGACCGATCGACATCGCCGCCGCCGTCGTCAGCGTCAGCACGGCCGGCGTCAGGATGAACGGCACGGCGAAGAAAGGGTTCAGCACGATGGGCACGCCGTAGATCAGGATCTCGTTGATGTTGAAGATGCTCGGAATCGACGAGATAATGGCGATTTGGCGGGTGTTCGTGCGCTTGGTCAGGAATATGATCGCGAGGATCAGGCATATGGACGCGCCGCTGCCGCCCGGGAACACAAAGACATCGAAGAATTCTTTTGAATACATGTGCGTCGGCGCGAGGCCCTGCGCCAAGGCCACCCGGTTCATCTCGAGATTCGGAACGAATACGCTGTTCACAACGGGTTCCATGATGTTGGTGCCGTGCAGACCGAATATCCAAAACAGGTGGGAAAGCAGGACGAAGCCGAGGGCCGTGCCGAGGTCCGCGTCCGCGGTGTCGCCGAAGAGCGTGCGGAACTGCTCGTACATCGCGTTCTGCATATCGTTGACGCCGGCCGAATCGAAGATCAGATGGATGACGGCGAAGATACAGATCGTGATAACGGCGGGGAAGAGCGCGTGCAGACTCTGTCCGACGGTCTGATCCGCGCTGTCCGAGTAGATGCGCATACGGAATTTCCCGAAAGCGTGCAGCAGGATGAAGATCTGCGAGGAAAGCGCGGCGATGATGATGGCGATGAACAGGCCCAAGGCGCCGAGGAATTGGAGGGGCATCGCGTTTTCGGGAATGTATATGACCGCGACGTAGCAGGCGAGCGCCACCATGGAGCCGAAAAAGGGATGCAGGTCCACGTTTGTCCTGTGGGCATAGGCCTCGGTCATGCTGTAGGAAATGGATATGAGGACGACCATGCTCAGGATCGCGAAAGTGCCCTGCCAGATATAGCCGCCGAGGTTTTTCCACGTATCGCCGAAAGCCAGAAACATGAACTCCTGATAGGCGCGGACGGGGAAATTGTTGATGACGAGCGCAAAACTTCCCGCCATCACGATCGGTATGATCAAAATCAAGCCGCGCCGTATGGCGCGCAAGAGATTGTTTTCCGATACTTTGTCGAAGAATGTAAACATACACGTTACTCCTTTGGCGTTTGATTTGTGCGATTCGCGTTTCGCGTCGCTCGCACACGCATCCAAAGCCCGCGTGAACACGAGGGCTTTGGACAAAATCGGCGCCTACCGAACTTGCATGATATAGTATATCATAAAGCGGATTGGAGTAAAAGGATGATAAAAAAGCAATCCACAGCTATGTGAGCCGCAACTGTTTCTCTCTCGGCGCTATGCGCGGCGTCGCGTCGCTTGAAGCGTCGGCGGCCAGCGTGAAGCGTCCCACGAGTTCGGAAAGTATCAAAGCCTGCCCGGACATTTCTTCGCTCATGGCCGCGGATTCCGTCGCGGACGCGGTATTCGCCTGCACCACGTCCGAAACCCGATGCACCGATTCCCCGATCTGCCCTATAAGCTTGCTCTGTTCATTCGAGGAGGCTACGATCGAGGTGAGGATGTTGTTGATCTGCTGCGCGTTCTCCGACAATTCCAACAGGGAAGCGCTCGCCTTCTCCACGATCTGCGAACCGAATTTCACCTTGGACATATTTCCCTCTATGATACCCGTAGTCCTGCCGGCGGCTTCCGCGCTCTTGCCCGCAAGGTTTCGCACCTCTTCGGCCACCACGGCAAAGCCCTTTCCGTGTATGCCGGCGCGCGCCGCCTCCACCGCGGCGTTCAGCGCCAATATATTGGTTTGGAAGGTGATGTCCTCTATGACCTTGATCACCTTTGAAACATCTTCCGAAGCGGCGGATATCTCCTTCATCGCGTTGACAAGCGCGTCCATGTTGTGTACGCTGTCGCGCATCATACCCTGCGAAACCTCGGAAAGGGTTCCCGCTTCCTGTGCCATGGAAGCGTTTTGCTCCGTTTTCCCCGATATTTCGCCCATGCTTTCCGATATGTTTTGCACATCAAAAGCCTGTTCCGTAGCGCCCTGCGCCAAGTTTTGACTGCCGTCCGCGATCTGCGTTGCGGTCATCGACACCTGCGTCGCGGCCGCCGCGATACCCGCCAAGGCTTCGTTGTTGCGTTTGAGCAACTGCTTCAAGCTGTTGCCCACGGAGTCCTCCTTTGAACGCGGCTCATAGCGCATCGTAAGATCCCCCTCGGCGATACAGCCCAAGACGTTCGCCTGCGTTCGCATCGCCTCACAAAGCTGCTGCATGCTCCGCTGGAGCAGACCCAGTTCATCCTTGCGGGTACAGGAAATGTCGAGTGTCACGTCACCCGAAGCCAATTGGACCGCCTGCGCGCTGAGTTTGCGTATCGGCTCGACAAAGGAACGGATTCGGATCGTGATTATGGGATACAGTACGATGATCGTGCCTATGAATATGCAGAGCCACATGATATTGACCCAGTTCTTGCTTTCCCGCGCGTTTATCGTTCGCAGGGCGCCCACCACCAAATCGTCCTTACCCCTTATCGGCACGTAGCGGTGAATGGCCGAGCCGCCGTTCGCGCGCGCGATCTCGGTTACGCTCTCCCCGCGGGTGAGCGTGGTCCACAGGTCCGCGGGCAGGGCTTCCGCAGTCTCCGAAGCCCCGTCCTCCATCGTACTCAGGATGGGGACGTCCGCTTGATAAAGCACGATTTCGCCGCCGGACATTTCTTTCAGCTGCGCGAGCCTTTCGGTCTTGTCCAAACGCTTTGACAGAAAGAGTACGCCGATCTGCGCGCCGTTTTCATCCGAAAGCGGAACGCCGGCCGTAATGCTGAACCCGTTGTTTGCCGTCGGGTACGCATAGGAAACGGAGCGGCCCTCAAGTGCGTCGGCTATTGCCAATGAACTCTTGATATTGTCGCCGAATTTCTCGGGGTTGGTCACGCGCGCAAGCGCGTTTCCCTGCATGTCCGTAAAGGTCATGCCGTCGCAGCCCGTATACGCGAGCGCGTTTTTCGCCAA
>JAITKU010000094.1 GCA_031278255.1 Eubacteriales Family XIII. Incertae Sedis bacterium
GCGCGGTATCAATTCGTTCACGTTCGCTTCGGCCCAGCCGTGCAGCATATCGACGAGGCCCGGCCTGAGCGTGTTGGTGATTTCGAGTTTCGCCACGATGCCGGTCTTGTTGACCGGAGAACTGATCCGCACGCGATCGCCGTCTTTGAGGCCGCGCGCCTTTGCGTCGCCCGGGCCGAGCCGCACGACGGGCTCCGGCATAAAGCGCCTGAGCCAGGGAAGTTCCCGCTCCTTGGAATGGCAGAAGAAAGGGACGCGCGAACCCGCGATCAGGATGAGCGGATATTCGGCCGCGATTTCGGGCGTCGAAACGGGGCTGTAGGACGGCTCGCGATAGACCGGCAGCGGCTCAAAGCCGTGTTCGCGCAAGATTTCCGAAGCGAACTCCACCTTTCCCGACGGCGTTGAAAAGCCGGGCTTCCCATCGTCGCGCAATAGGCCAAGTTCCCATTTTCGGTATTTAATCCCTTTTGTAAGCGGGATCACAACACCGTCCGGCGCGGCCGCGCGCAGCATTTCGAGCGTGAGTTCCTTGCCGCCGCCGGCCGTGCGCAATATCTCGCGCAGACATTCCTCCTCCGCATTAGGACCGCCGCGAAAGAACAGATCGCCGAGTCCGAGCGCGGCGCCGAGGTCGCAGACGATGCGGTAGTCGCTGCGCGCCTCGCCCGCGGGCGGCACGATCGGCTCTCGCAGGAAGAGCCTGCGCCCCACGACGCTGAAAGGCGCGGCGCGCTCAAAGGACATCGCCGCCGGCAGGAGCATATCCACATAATCGTGCGTCCACGGATTCTCGCGAAAGTCCGCCGCGGCCACGAAATCCATGCGCCTGAACGCCTCCTGATATTCATGCGACTGCGGCCACATGATGCAGTTGAGTCCGAGCGCGAAACAGGCGCGCAGTTCCCCGTCGCGCACGTATTCCGGCAGGCGGTTGACCTGAAGGCTGCCGTCCAGGTCCGTATCCGCCCACACGGGAAAGTATTTCCGATCGATGCGATTCTTCCCGAGCGCGGGCAACAGTTCGTGAACGCGCGAAAAGGGATAGCTGCCGCCCCAGCCGTCGAGGTCAAGCGGTTCGTTCGCGATCGGATGGCCGCCGTCCACGTCGAGACTGCCCGTCAGGGGCACGAGCAGCATCATCGCGCGGTAGTTGTCCACGCCGTTCGTGTGCTGCGGATAGGCGGCCGAGGATTTGATGACGATCGGCGCGCCCGCCTCGACCAGCATATCCCCGGCTCGGCGCAGGAGCGCCTCGGGCAGTCCGCAGATATCCGCCGTCCGTTCGAGTCCGTATGCGGCGGCGAGCGCGCGGTACTCCGCGAAGCCGTGCGTCCACTTCTCGACAAAATCCTTGTCGTAGGCGTCCGCCTCGATCAGGCGATTCGCGAAGAACAGCGCGAGCGCCCCGTCCGTGCCCGGGCGAATCTGCAGATGGATATCCGCGAAATTCTCGCTCGTGGAGGTGACGCGCGGATCGACGACGATGTATTTGATCTTGCCGAACTCGCGCGTCGTTCGCAGCTTGTCGTAGGAAAACGGCGCGGAGGTGCCCGGGTTGTTGCCCCAGATGATGCAGACTTTCGTATCGTTGATATCCGGGACACCGCCCAGGGCCAGCGGGATGATCGCCCGCGTTTTCGTGCCGTAGATGAGCCGTATCGCCAGTTCCGCCGCCGTGTAGCAGGTGGAACTCTCCGTTCCGTAATGCGGCGTTCCGAAGCTGTAGGCGAGCCGCTGCAACACGGAGCGCGGTTCCTTGGGGTCCCCCGTCATAAATAAAACCTTATCGGCACCGTATTGATTCTTCACGTCGTTCAGCTTCTCCGCGATCTCGCCGAGCGCTTCCTCCCAGGTGATACGCTTCCACCGGGACGGCTCCCCTTTGGGGTTCACGCGGCGCAGCGGGTGAAGCACGCGGTCCGGCGCGTAGAGGTCCTGCAGGGACGCGCTGCCGAGCGCGCAGAGCAGTTCATTTCCGTATTCCTCCCGGCGTTCGAGCCGCAGGATTTTCCCGTCCTTTACGACCGCCTTGACGCCGCATTTGGGTCCGTGGTTGCACATGACGCAGTGCGAGTAGCGATAGGTTCCGCCGATGTCCGGTTCACGGTCGTCGTTCTTCCGAATGAAGTCGCGCGCCTTGATCAGGCCGTCCATGAGGGACCGATAGTCCGCGTCCCCGGGCTTTTTGCGCGGCGCCGCGTCCGCGCCCGTCGTGGGGATCGGCGCGCCCGTCGCGGGATCATAGCCCGGCGGCAACAGGCCCGGGTCCATCCCCGCGGGCAGCACGTAATAGAGCGACGTGCCCTTGATCCCGATCGCGCCGTTGAGCTTGATATAGTAATTGATCTCGCTTTCCGGGTCCTCCAGATCGCCGAAGATACGGCAGCCGCCGGGGCACAGGGCCGTGCAGACGGGTTCCAGCCCCCGCGCGAGCCTGTCTTGGCAGAGCGTGCATTTTTCGGCCTTGTAGAGCCGCGCCGCGCTCGCCTCCTCCGCCGGTATCGGGTTTTGTGGGAAATAACTCTCGTCCTTCGTCGTCAAAAAGCGCTGTCCGTAGGGGCAGGCTTTCACGCATTTCCCGCAGCCCGTACACTTGTCGGGGCGCGTCAGCACGGGACCCTCGGGCGCCTTGTACGTGGCGCCGTAGTCGCAGCTCGTCATGCAGGGCGGCTCCTCGCAGTGGTTGCACATCGTTGAGAGATACCGGCGGTGCGCGTTCGGGTACGCTCCCCACTCAACCGTACGTCCCTGATTGTAATCGACGCCGGGACGCGTTCCGAAGTATTGTTTGCACGAAACAACGCAGGC
>JAITKU010000127.1 GCA_031278255.1 Eubacteriales Family XIII. Incertae Sedis bacterium
TGCCCGGCAGCCCCAAGGCCGTCCGCGAAACCCTGGATTACATCCTGCCCTCCGTCGAGCACGGCCTGGATATCCTGCAGGGAAGGGACGCAAACTGCGCGCGAAAATAGCGGGCGGCCATCGAAAGCGACAAGCCGAAGCAAGGTGCGGCAACGAGATCGACCGGCCCCTTGCCGCCAAGCGGCGCCGCTGCGGCGCGGTTCGCCGTATCGACGCCGGGGAGCTGCGAACTAAAATGGCTTTTCTTGAATCAGCGCATCCGGGTCCAGCGTCAAGAAGGTCCGCATAATCGAGTACCGCAGGTCCTCCATCGGCTTGGCGAGATCCGTCACGCCATTGACCGGCCGCCAATCGGTGAACCCGAACGTGGCCGCAAGCTTCTCGCCCGACGTGTCAAACCGCAGGGTCGCCGTAAAAACGTCGCCCGACCCGCCGCCGTACTTGTACACGATATCCGCCGAGCTCATTGAAGCGATGTACAGTCCGTCCGTCGCCGCGGGCGCCGATTCGTTTGCGGTCACGTACCGACGGAGGGCATGCAGGAGCTCGCCGATCTTCGCGGACGTAAGGAATACGATCCGGGTTTCGGTCAGTTCCTTTTCTTTGCCGTTGCGCTCCCGCGCGTATTGCGACGCGGCGGCCTCGGACGGCGCATCCGCCGGCGGTGGCGCGCATGCGTTCTTGAAGAAAATGCTCTGTTTCAGGTATTCGTCGCTACCGAAATACGTGCGCACCCTGACCGATTTGCGGAAATACGTGCTCCAGATCAGAAAACTTATGACGGATGAAATCAAATCGCGCAGTATTTCCGCGTCAAAGCCGAAGTTGACCAAGCTGATGAGGCATACGACGACGGCGATGCAGAAGAGTATCAGAAAACACCATTCGTAAAAACGCAAAAACTTCGGATCCCTGTTTCGGATCATCAGGAAGAACTTTATGCTGATCACGGCGGTGATTCCGTATCCCGCCAACAGCAGGACGCACAGCAGGACGGCCCAAGCACCGAAGAACGATGCGAAGCGCATCACCTGAACGAATTGGGCGATATACCAGATTGCTATCAGGCAGAGCGCGACAGGCTGCGCGTAAGCAACGAAGGCAAGCCATCCGCCCAGTTTGCGATACGGATGCGCACCGGCGTCCGCCGAGGATGCAAAACCGTGCAGGCGCTCGGGCGACCGTTGCGGTATCGGCCGCGACGGCGCGGCCTCGGACGGCGCGCCGCCGCAGGCGGTGCAGAATTTGGATTCGGCGGCCAAAGGCTTTCCGCAATGGGGACAAAACATAGAACAACACCTCCTTGGTTTTGGGACGGATCGTCTGCTTTTCTCAAATAACCTTTCCTCAAATACGCGGCGACGGCCCGTATCGGAACAGACCCCTGTTCCGACCGCCGGACTTCGATTCCGCCGCCGCGCGCGTCCCTTCGCTCACTTCAGCAAGATTCCGCAGCTGCGGTCCGCGAGATAGAGCGTTGTGTTGCGGCCGAGCACCACCCGCGTGCCCTTGGGCAGGCGGGTCATATTCTCGAGGAAGGTACCGTTTCCGGAAAGGTCCGTGACGTAATAGCAGTCGCCGTCCGCCTTGTAGACGACCGCACAGTGCAGGCGGCTGACCTTCTCCGCGCTTTCGGCGATCACGAGGTTCGCGACGGCCCGATCCCTGCCTATGTTCACCGTCACGCCGTCTTGCAAGGGGATGCGCGCGCCGCCTCCGGCGCCTTGCGTGAGGATCACGGCGGCCTCCGCAGGTGCCGGGGCCGCGCTTGCGGGATCCGGCGGCGCAAACGGAGCGGACGCGCCGGCGAAAGTCTCCCCCGCCGTTTCCGGCAGTATGCGCCGTCCGGCTGCGGCGACGGCCAAGATCACGATAAGCGCGGCCGCAAAGGCCACGGCGAGCGCGACTGCCGCAGCGCGCAAGGGGAATCCTGTTTCATCCACCGGTTCGATTTCCGCCAAAGCCGTCCATATCTCTGCGCCGACGCCGCTGTCGTCCGCCTCCCATATGCTGTCGATCTCTCCGTCGCCGTCGAAATCGACGTTCAGGGATGTCGTTTGCGCTATGTCGGCGGCCGTGCTTACGACGGTGGTTTCCGTGATCGGAACGCTTTGGAACACGTCCTCCCTCGACAGATCGGCGTCCGTGTCAAAATAGCGCAACGCGTAGTCCATCTCGCCCTCGCCGGTTCCGCTTATCGAAACATCGTAGACGCCCTCCTCCAGAACAAACAGCTTGATCTCCCTGCCCTCGCCGAGTCGATAAATCTCTCCGAAATCCGCTGCGTTGTCGGTGATGGCACTTGCGGATGCGTCGCTTTCATCACGGGCGACGCTCGAAAGCGTTCTGCCCCCGGCTGAAACCTCCACATCCACGGGGCAGGCCACGCGGATGACGATAAAGGGCCGGCCCGTGGCCGGATTGACGCTTCCGTTCACAAAGCCCGTGGAGCGCAGTATGCCGCAAATGTCTTGGATGGTTTCGGGCTTTGAGGATTCAAAGCCCGCGAGTTCCTCATGTGTATAGTCGTAGTAGCGCACCCTGTCCGCCGCGTTTTCTATGCCGGCCAAGCCGTCCATCATTGTGGCGGACAGATAGGGGACGGTGTCGTCGCCTTGGTTGTTGAAGCCGACGTCTTGGATTGAGCCTATGACCTGCGTCGGATCCGTGTCGGCGGCAAAAGAATTGCTTCCGAACGTCAATGACGCGATGGTGGGCTGTCCCGTTCCGATAAAAAAATACGTATTGGGAAACAAAGCCAGCACGCCCATGGGATTGTTTTTGATGTTGCTCTGCGCGTTCAGAATACTGCCATAGCTGTTTGGGTACGCGTCAAAGGTTTTCCCGCAATACTCCCTGAACCTGCTTAGACCCAGCGGCTCAAACCTTGCCGTATAGTATCCGCTGCCCGGAATATATTTATTCCCGGCGACAAGGTTTCCGGCATCCGCGATAAATGCGCTTTCTTCCTGTAAGTTCGCAAATTTCGTAAATTCATAATATCTGTTAAAGAACTCGACCGTGCCGGCATAGTCAAGCGTCGGCGTCAATTCACCCGGGCCGGGGAAATGCCAAGCTTCGATGATGTTCTGCGGAAATTCAAACATATCTATCAACAGCTTCGGCGAGCCTTCATACGGTGTGCCGAGCGTAATGACAGTATTAATGTTA
>JAITKU010000194.1 GCA_031278255.1 Eubacteriales Family XIII. Incertae Sedis bacterium
GCAAAAAGGCAACTAGGCCGGCAGAACCCGATCCGAACACGCGTGCCCGGAAGGGTACTTGTACCCCGGACGGGTAAAACTATCGCGGCGTTTGAATAGTTTCGATTGAACCTTTGAACTGTAACCCATGATGAATTTGATTGGTGACAAATATTCGCAAAACGGATTTACAAACGCCGTCCGAGTGTGTATAATAAGGACATCACATTGCTGTGACCGATTTCCGGTTTGGGCTGGTCGAAAGACCCCGGTCCACCGCAGGCGGGGGATTCCCCCGCCGTTTTTGTTACGACGGGAGTGAACACGTGTACCGAAAATTAAGTGTTTTTATCGATGAATCCGGAGATTTGGGCCCGTACCGGTCGCATTCTCCGTATTACCTTGTCGCAATGCTTTTTCATGATCAAGAAGATGCGGTGGACGACGCAATCACGGCCCTCGATGAACGGGTGAAAAACGCGGGATTTGAACCTCATGCCATACATACCGGCCCCATTGTTCGCCGCGAAGAACGCTATCGCGGCAATACAATGGACGAACGCAAGAAATTGCTTGGTGCGTTGATGGATTTCGGCCGGCATGCGAACGTAAAATACACCTTGCTGCGAGTTGACAAAAAAGACGGAGCGAATATCATCGACATCACGGCAAAGCTCTCGAAACAAATACTTTTGTTTGTCACGACGCATCTTGACTTTTTCCAAAAATTTGACGAAATCGTTGTATACTATGACAACGGGCAAATTGAATTGACGCGCGTATTTACGTCCGCATTGACCGTGCTGTTGTCGAATGTGGATTTTCGTCTTGTCAAGCCCTCGGATTACAAACTGTTTCAGTTGGTTGATATGTTTTGCTCGTTGGAGCTGATTGCGATAAAGTTTGAAACAAATACGGCGACGCGTTCCGATACGGACTTTTTTCACAGCCGGCGCGATTTTCGCAAAAATTACCTGAAAACGATCCGCAAGAAACGATTGCTCTGATTGCAGTATGCCCGCAAAATCAACGTCTCCGCTCCTTTTGTATTTTTGTTCCGAGGGTGTATACTGTATTCATACGGATGTATCTTGGACCCCGGCCCCAAAGAAAAATTCAACTCTGCCGAAACAAATAAGTGAGGTGTAAATATCATACCTTACCGCAATAGTATTATTTTGGAAAAGAGGGGAACGTGGGCGGCGGCGCAGACGATATCGAGCGGGACGGCATTGACCGTAAGGGCGGGCCGCGATTGTTGCGGCGGATTCCGCCCGAGTTGCGCGCGCAATTCGAGGAACGGCGGATCGACACGAACGTCAACCGCATGTATTTCTTTTCGATCTGCGTGGTCGTTTTGCAGATCGTTCTCAATGTTCTGAACATCCTGAAGCCGAGCGGTGGCCGGGATTACGAGGCGTCGGGCGGCCGGACGGTTGAGATCATGCATTACGTGGCCCTCTCCCTGTTCACGCTTTTGATCGGTCTGCTGTTCTTCTTCCTGCTGTCGCGCGTGCGAAAGAAAAGGATATCCGGCCGCGGCGGCAAGGCCTTTCTCGTGAACGCGTTTCTTCATGCTCACGGACACTCGGACAAACCTGATCGTCATAACGGGTCTGTCCGCCTGCGGTTCCGTGTTTTTGTACGACATGTACGCGCCGCGCGAAGAAGCCGCGCCGGAGGGGGAAACGACGACATCCTGACCGCGGGGGCATATCCGCGCGCGGTAAAGAGGGATACGGACGCGAGGCGCGCGTCCGTCGTTTTTTTGATCCGAATACTTTTCATTACTGTTTTTTCAATTCTCACAAGTTCATCACACAATGGTATTATATTAAACAGTGAAATAAACCACCCTGCGGCAAGACCACGGGGTATTGAGCCCGTTTTGCGTAATAAACAAGTCGACGGATCAAAGGCGGATCATGCGATATGTGGGACGGAAAACCCTGTATCTTAATAGCGGACGACGAGGCGCGGATCACGAAAGCGCTGCGGGATTTCTTCAACGCGCGCGGTTATCGCACGCTCGAAGCCTTTGACGGCGGTGAGGCCCTGGACGTTTTTTACGAGAACAGCACGAAGATAGACCTCTTGCTGCTCGATGTCATGATGCCCGTCGCCGACGGATTCTCCGTCCTGAAAGATATCCGCCGCGATTCAAACGTCCCCGCCGTCATGCTGACCGCGCGGGCCGAGGAATATGACCAGATCGCGGGTTTTCGCTGCGGCGCGGACGATTATATCCCCAAGCCTTTCTCCACCTCCCTGCTGCTCGCCCGCGTGGAAGCGGTGCTGAAGCGGGCCGGCAAGGGACCGGAGAGCGAGATAGAGGCCGGTCTGCTGCGTATCAGCCCGGCGCAGCGTTTCGTTTCGATCGGCGGGAAGCGCGTCGATCTCACGCCCAAGGAGTTCGATCTGCTCTGCTGTCTCGCCGCGAACCGCAACAGGGCGCTGACGCGCGAGCGGATATTGAACGAGGTGTGGGGCTACGACTTCGAGGGCGACGCGCGCACGGTCGATACCCACGTCAAACAGCTGCGGAGCAAGCTTGCGGGCTGCGGCGAATACATCAAGACGGTCCATCGGATCGGTTATCGGTTCGAGTATCGTTTCGAGGCGGAAGTATGAAGATTTCCATTGCGACAAAGATGATGCTTTTCACCTGCGCGCTCGTTTTGGCGACCTTGCTGTGCCAACTGGTGTTCAACGTCTTTTTTTCGGGTCCCTTTCTGATCGAACACAAAAAATCCACCGTCAACAAACTCTTCGCCGCGCTTCCGCGAAACTATTCGGACGATCCCGATTTCATCTACCGACTGACGGAGGAGGCGGAGGGGGACAATATAGACATATTGATCTTCAGCGACAATGGCCTCGTATACAGCAGCCGGAATATCGAGATTCCGCTGATACGGCAGCGCCTTTTGTTCATAGGCCCTTTCGATCGCGCCGCGTTTCCCGAGGACGCGCAGGCGCAGGTGGCCCGGCGCAGGCAGGGCGATGAAACCGTGATCCTGCTGAACGGCCGATTCGATCACAAGGGGGAGGCGCGCTACGCCGTGATCGAAACGCCCGTGGAGTCCATCGAGGCCGGCGTGCGTCTGCTCTCTTGGGCGAACCTGCGCATTTCCATGGTGATCCTTCTGCTCGGCGTCGTCTGCGCGCTCATATTCTCGCGGCGCTTTTCAAAGCCGATACGCGAGATCGGCCTCGTCGCGCAGAATGTGGCGGCCCTGCGCACGGGCGCGCGCGCGAACGAGAACCTAAGCACCGTCGAGCTTTCCGATCTGTCCGTGAGTATCAACGCGATGGCGGAGAAGCTGGAACTGATGATCGCCGATCTGCGGGACAAGAACGAGCGCCTGCAGTCCGACATCGACCGGCAGCTGCATTTGGATCGGATGCGCCGCGAGTTCGTGGCCAACGTTTCGCACGAGTTCAAGACGCCGCTCTGCCTGCTGCAATTGTACAGCGAAAATCTGAAGAACAACATCGATACGGCGGACAAGGATTTTTACTGTGACACGATCATCGACGAGGTGAACAAGCTGGACACGATGGCAAAGAGCCTGCTGGACATAGCGTCGCTCGAAAACGGCCTGTCCGGAATGCAGACGGAGACGCTGGATTTCTCCGATTTCTGCGCGGGCGTCCTCGCGCGGATGGACGTACTCTTCGGCCGGGTGAGGCTCGAAACGGACCTGCAGGAGGGCCTTTCTGTCGAGGGGGACGGCCACTATCTGGAGCAGGCCGTCAAGAACTACATCATGAACGCCGTGTCGCATACGGCGGCGGACGGCCGCGTTTTTGTGTCGCTGCGGCGTTCGGGCGCGCACGCGTTCTTCTCCGTGTTCAACGAGGGCAAGGCGATCGCGCAGGAGGACGTGAGCCGCGTGTGGGAGAGTTTTTACAAGACCGATCGCGCGCGCGCGCGGGAGGAAGAAAATCACGCGGGACTCGGGCTGTACATCGTGAAAACGATCATAAACGCGCACGGCGGCACATACGGCCTGATCAACAACGCGAACGGCGTGACGTTCTGGTTTATGTTGCCGCTGATCGATACTGCGGCGGGATAGTTTATTGTATTTGAGAGGAGGCTCCGAGAATTGAAGAAGATGTTTACGAAAAAACGAGGCTTTGTAATCGCGATCTGCGCGGTCCTCGCGATCTGCGCGGTCCTGTTCGGCGGGAGATTTTTGTTCTCGCAGGAGGCCGAAGCCCTCGAGTATACGGAATTTACGGTGACGCGGGGCGATATCACGGTGTCGCTCTCCGGCTCGGGAACCCTCGCACCCGTTGCGCAGTATGAGGTCGTTTCCCTCGTGGGCGGCGATGTCATAAGCGATACCTTTCGCGAGGGCGATACCGTGGAGAAAGGGCAGTTGCTGTATACCTTCGATACCGCGGAGATGCAGAATTCCCTCGAACGGGCGAATCTCTCACTTGAAAGATCGAGGATGAGCTATGAAAAGACCTTGGAATCCTACGCCGGTCTCGTCGTGACCGCGCCCATAGCGGGCAAGATCACGGAGCTTTACGTGCAGGAGGGGGACAATGTGAACACGGGCGCGCGCATCGCGAAGATCGTGGACGACAGCAACCTGACCGCGCGCATTCCTTTCGGCGAGGGCGACGCGGCGCTGCTTCGGGAGGGGCAAAGCGTTCGCGTGACCTTGGAAAACAGCTTCGAGACGCTGGACGGGGTGATCACGAAGGTCTACGATTCGAGCCGCCAAGCGGACGGCTACGTCACGGTGCGGGATGTCGATATAAGCGTCGTGAACCCGGGCCTGCTGTCCGCGGGAACCTTTGTGAGCGTCGAGGCGGGCGGCCTGAGCAGCTACGAGGGCGGCGCGCTCAAGGGCGGCACGGAGAAGCTCGTTACCGCGCAGACCGGCGGGATGGTGGAGAAGCTTTACGTTCTGACGGGCGAAAACATAGGCGCGGGCGCGCCGATCGCGGACCTGTCGAGCGATACGGCGGACAACAGCCTGCAGGAGGGTTATCTGTCCCTCCGCGAAGCGGAACTTTCCTATGAGAACGCGGCGAAGCAGCTCGCCGACTACGAACTGACCGCGCCGATCTCGGGTTCCGTCATATCGAAGAGCGTAAAGGCCGGCGACTCCCTGGAAAGCTCCACAAAGACGGTGATGGCCGTGATCGCGGACATGAGCGAGATGAGCTTCACCATCAATGTGGACGAACTCGATATCGCCGAGGTGCAGGCGGGGCAGCAGGCGATCATCACGGTGGACGCGCTGCCGTCCCGTGTTTTTTCGGGCGTCGTGGACAACGTGGGGCTGCTCGGGACCTCGAGCAACGGCGTGACGACCTATCCCGTCAAGATCAAGCCGGACCAAACGGAGGGGCTGTGGCCCGGGATGAACGCGACGGCGACCATCGTGGTGGATTCGGTCCGGGACGTACTCATGATCCCCGTCACGGCCGTCAGCAGGGGCAGTCTCACCCTCGTGAAAGGCGGGACCGCGGCGGAGGATACAGACCAGAGCGAAGCCCCGGACGGCGCGGTCTACGCGCGCATCGAAACCGGCCTGAACAACGAGAACTTCATAGAGGTGAAGAGCGGACTCTCCGAGGGTGACGTCGTACTCGCGGCGGCTTCGCAGGCGGCGGAGCTGCAGCAGAACACGATGATGATGGGTCCCGGCATGGGCGGCATGGGCATGGGCGGCGGTATGATCGTGCGCGAGGGCGGCGGCGCTCCGAGTGGCGGCGCGCCGCCTTCGGGTTCGGGCGGCGCGGGCGGCGGACAGCGCCCGGGGGGAGGTGGCTGATCGTGATCAGACTCGAGGACGTATACAAGATCTATCCGATGGGCGACGAACCCGTACACGCGCTCGACGGCGTGAGCCTCACGATAGATGAGGGCGAATTCGTTGCGATCATCGGGCAGTCCGGCTCCGGGAAATCCACCTGCATGAACATCATCGGCTGTCTCGACGTGCCGACGGAGGGGCGTTACCTGCTGAACGGCCGGGACGTGGGGGCGATGCGGGACGACGAGCAGGCCCTCTTCCGCAATGAAACCCTCGGCTTCGTCTTTCAGCAGTACAACCTGATCCCGCGGCTGACGGCCTTTGAGAACGTGGAACTCCCGCTGATCTACCGGGGGATGGCCGAAAGGGATAGGCGGGAACCCGTGCTGCGCGCGCTGGAAAAGGTCGGGATACTCGAAAAGCAGAAGAACCTGCCCGCGCAGCTTTCCGGCGGCCAGCAGCAACGCGTATCCATCGCGCGGGCCCTCGTGGGCGAGCCCTCGGTCATATTGGCCGACGAGCCTACGGGCGCGCTGGATTCGAGGACGGGCAAGGAGGTGCTGGAGTTCATGCGACAGCTGAACGACGAGGGCAACACGGTCGTCCTCATCACGCACGACATGAGCGTCGCGGAGATGGCGAAACGCATTGTATGCCTGTCGGACGGGAAGATCACGGACGACAGGACGGTGGAGAAAAAGCATTGAACATAGAACAATCCTTTAAGATGGCCGTGAAAAGCCTGCGAACCAGCAAGATGCGCTCTTTCCTGACGATGCTCGGCATCATCATAGGCGTCGCTTCCGTGATCATCCTCGTAAGCCTCGTCAACGGCCTGTCGAGCGAGATCACCTCCTCGCTCGAGGCGGCCGGCACAAACACGATCTCGGTCAGCATCATGGGCAGGGGCAGCAACAAGAGCTTCAGCGCGGACGATATGGAGGCTTTCATCGACGAGAACAAGGATCGCTTCAAGGCCTACAGCCCCGTGGTCAACGCGCAGGCGACGGTCAAAAACGGCACCGATTCCGTCACGGCCTCCATCGTGGGCGTCAACGAACTCTACGCCGGTATGCAGGGCCTAAAGCTCGCGGAGGGCCGCCTCATCCAGTTCATAGACGCGGAGCGGCTGCAAAAGGTGTGCGTCGTCGGTACCTATATCGCGGAGGAACTCTTCGACGGCGCCGTGTACGCGGATTCGACCGTGAAGATCAACGGTTCCACCTACACGGTGGTCGGCGTACTCGAAGAGACGGCGGATTCGACGGAGGGTTCGGACGACGATATCATCTACGTCCCGTACACCACCGCGTCGCGCCTCGCGGGGAACGCGAATGTGGGCAGCTACACCATCGCGGCGCGGGACGTGACGAACATCGACGACACGGTCAATCTGATCCGAAACGAACTGTACGGCGCGTTCGGGAACGAGAACGCCTATCGCGTGGTCAGCATGTCGCAGATGATCGATATGATGAACGAGATCACGGGTTCCATCGCCGTCGTCCTCGTCGGGATCGCGGGCATATCGCTCATCGTGGGCGGTATCGGCATCATGAACATCATGCTCGTTTCCGTCACCGAGAGGACGCGGGAGATCGGCATAAGAAAGGCGCTCGGCGCGCGCCGCGCCGCGATCATGAGTCAGTTCATCATAGAGGCCGCGACGACGAGCGCGGCGGGCGGCGTGATCGGCATCCTCGTCGGCATCGCCCTGTCCTTTGTCGCGGGAAGCCTGTTCGATATGGCCGTCGCGCCCTCCTACGGCGCCGTGCTGATCGCTTTCGGCGTTTCCGTCGCCATAGGCATGATCTTCGGGTATTTCCCGGCCGGAAAGGCCGCGAAGTTGCATCCGATCGACGCCCTGCGCTACGAATAGGAGGCCCAAGGCGCCTTTCGCGCGCCGCTTTTTCGAGCCGCACGGGTAAACGAAATGAGGGGGAAAACAGATATGAAGCTGAAAAAACACATTTGCGCGCTGTTCGCCGCGACCTTGGTTTTCTGCGGCACGGCGCAGGGCTTCGCCGCGAGCGACGGCGCAGTCAATCTTTTGACCGCCATCGGCGTCATTACCGCGCAGAACGACGGGGTTTTCGATTCGGGCGCGTCCGTCACGCGCGCGGAATTCGCGCGTATGCTCGTGATGGTGTCGCCGTACAAGGATTCCGTCTCGACCGGCGCATCGGTATTTAAGGATGTGCCCGCCTCGCACGCGGCCGCGCCCTACATAAAACTCGCGGTTTCAAACGGGTTGATGTCGGGCTACAGCGACGGCGGTTTCCGCCCGTCCGGCGATCTCACGATCGAACAGGCGGCCGACGCCGCCCTCAAGCTGCTCGGCTATACGGCGGCGGATTTTCGCGGCGGCTTCCCCGCGGCGCAGATGAGCGCGTTTCGCGCGAGCGGTCTGTCGGCGGGCGTCGGCGGCGGCACGGGCACCGTCGTGACGATGGGCGATGCCGCGCAGATTCTCTACAACCTGCTGAACGCGCGCGTGAAAGACGGCGATCAAAAATACGCCGAAACGATCGGCCTGAAGCTGAACGCGAGCGGCGAGGTGGATTACGCGACCGCCCTCGGCGACAATATGAGCGGACCTTTCACGGTGCAGAGCGTTTCCGCCCTGAGCGCGGAACTCGGCCTCGCAAGCGCGGGCGTTACGGTGTACAAAAATGGAAAAGTCACCACGCTTTCGGATGTGAAACGCTACGATATCGTCTATTGCAATTCCGCGGGGACGGTCCTGTGGGTGTACGACAAGAAACGCACGGGCATTTACGAAAAGGCGACGCCGAGTCAAAACGATCCCTCCGTCGTCACCGTGTCGGGCGCGGACTATGAACCGGAATCGGCCGCCGCTTTCGCGGCGCTTTCCTCGGGCGGTCCGCTGCGCACCGGTATGACGGTCACGCTGCTCTTCGGCCGGGACGGCAAGGTCGCGGACGCGGTCGCGAGTACGGCGGTCACGGTCTCGTCCGTGCTGTACGTGACCGAAACGGGGAGCAAGACCTATACGAACGCGAGCGGGCGGGCGTACGTCTCCGCCTACATCGGCGGCGTCACGGCCGACGGGGAAACGTCGGAATATCCCGTGACGGAAACGTGGATAAAGACGGGCGATGTCGTGAAGCTGCGCTTTACGGACAAGGCCATGAGCGTCACGAAGATGTTCGGAGGTTCCCTCTACGGCACGGTGGACGCGGATCTTTACACGATAGGCAATATCAATCTGTCGGAGGACGTTCGGATTTTGGACACCTACGAGGGGGTCTGCGTCCCCGTGTCCGTGCAACGGCTCTCCGGCGTGACGATCTCCGCGGACGAGGTACTCTTCCACGAGGCCTCGGGCGGCAAGGTGACGGCGCTGATCCTGAAAGACGCCACGGGCGACTGCGGAAGCTACGGCATCATCACCTCGGTCACGCAGCAGGATACGGACAGTTCGAGCCGGAATTACGGCTACATCTCGGACGGCGTTTCCCACAGCTTTACGGGCGGCTTCGGCGTCTCGGTCGGCCCCGCGAAGTTCATGTTTTCGGGCGGCGCGGTCGCGTCCGTGCGCAACCTGCGCGGGCTTACGGGCAAGGTGAAAAGCTTTGACGGCGCGACGCTTACGGCCTCGGGAACGACGGAGGATTGGACCGTTTCGGAGAACGCGGATGTATACGGCAAGTCGCAGAATTCCGCAAGCTATATCCACGCGACGCTCGACGAGGCGCTGGAGGCTTTCGACGCCGGGAAGAGTCTCGATTTCTACTACGACGATACGCCCGACGGCGGCGGCCTTATACGCGTGATCATCATCAGGGAGTGAGCAGGGAGAGGGAAGCGAATGCGAGAGAACGGGATCGCGCTTACCGCGGCGCAGATGAAGCGGTGCGACGCGCATACGATTCAAAAGATGGGTGTGCCGTCCATGGTGCTTATGGAACGGGCGGCTCTGGCCGTGGTCGATGAACTGCTGTCGGGCCGCGACCCGGTATTCGATAAGACCTACGTCCTGTGCGTGTGCGGCGCGGGCAACAACGGCGGGGACGGCGCGGCGGTCGCGCGGCTTTTGTCGATCGCCGGTCTGCGCGCCGAGATTCTGTTTGTCGGAGCGCGGGACGGGACCTCCGCCGAAACGGCGCGGCAACTCAAGATCGCGGAGAATTACGGCGTCAGGCTGATCGAAAACCCCGCGCCCCCCGCCATGCGGGATCTGCTTGTGAATGCGGGCATCACGACGATCGTGGACGCCCTCTTTGGCATCGGGCTTTCGAGGCCCGTCACGGGGCCGCACAGGGACGCGATCCTGGCCTGCAACGCGTCGCCGGCAAAGCGGATCGCCGTCGATATCCCCTCCGGCGTTTCCGCGGACACCGGCGAGGTTTTGGGTGTCGCGCTGCGCGCGGACAAGACCGTCGTTCTCGCGTTCCAAAAGGTGGGAATGACCTTGGCGCCGGGCAAGAGTCTGGCCGGCAGGACGGTGATCCGGGATATCGGCATCACGCGAGCGGAATAGGCGGGCGTCCCGCCGGAGCGGGGGGCCGTCAGGAGGAGAGCAGATCGCCGACAAAGAACAGCAGGGGGTTGTTGTTATAGAGTTCGCCCGCGAACATCGATGAAAACAGCGCGTTTGAAACCGCCGCGTTCGCGGATTCGCTTATGAGCAGCGAAACCGGCAGTATCAGCGCGAGCAGCACAAAGACGATGAGCATGGCCCTGACCGCGCCGAAAACGAGTCCGAGAACGCCGTCTATGCCGCCGATGATCCCCTTGCCGCGCGATCGCTTGGAAAACAGGAACGTGAGCAGGAAAGCGAGCAGCTTGATGGCGAGTACCAGCGCGAGATAGACGAAAACCTTGAAGCATACGGCGGCCACGCCGTCCGCGGCGGAAACGGCAAGGCTCGAAATGAGGTTTTCCGCCGCATTCGCGATCACATTCGGGACATCTTCCATGATCGCGTCGGCCTTGACGGACGCGTGCGCGCTGAAACGCTCTTCGAGGCCGCGCCGGATGTTGTCGTATAGATCCGTGTTCGCGGAAAGCCAGGCGCATACGTGGGGGTAGACGAGTACCGCCGCGGCGATCGACAGCAGCCAGCCGAAAGCGCGCAACACCGTGCGGACCAAGCCGCTCCGGTAGCCGTGCGCCATGGATAGGATGACGATGAGAAGGATGAGTATATCGAGCCACATGTCATATACCTTGTCCGTCAACGGGAAACGCCGCGCCATGCGGCGTGAAGCCGATCTCTCCGCCGCGCGTTCCGAGCGGACGGGATAAGAACAGTTTACCGGTTGTGCGTCCGGTTTGCAATGCCTTTTGCGCGAAATGCCCGCAGGGTTTAGGCGGTTTTAAAAAAAAACTATTTACAATTCACTTCAATTACAGTATAGTATATTTCAGACAGGCGCATTCCCGCGCGACGCGGGAAAAATTCGGCGCGTTTTTGTTTCGGTGCGCGGTTCTTGGGCGCGCGAAACCGGAGGACCCACAGATCGCGACCGGTCCTCTCGCACGGTGTCCGCCCTTTCGGACCCGCCGTTTTGACCCTTAAGCGGTCCTCAGGCGGAGAAATCGAGGCGCAGGTAGGCCGCGTCCTTGTCGTCCTGCGTGACGCCGAGGTAACGCCTTGTGACCGCAAAGGAACTGTGGTTGTAAATCTCCATAATGACGGCGGGAGACACGCCGCTCTTCCAAGCGTGATAGCCGAAAGTCTTGCGCAGGGAATGGCAGGACACGCGGCAGGGAAGGCGCAGAATCCGCGCGGCGGCCCGCACGATACGGTAGGCCTGAATGCGGCAGATGGCCTTGGCGGTTCTCGCGTTCGTAATGACGCAGCGCCCCTCGACGGCGGCCTCCTTTGCGTACAGGGCGAGCGCGGCGGCGACGCGCTCATTCAGAGCGACGCGTTGCGTCTTGCCGGTTTTCTTCTCGGTGAGCAGGATACTCTTTCGGACGCGTCCGCACGAGAAATCGTACACATCGTCCCAGGTGAGGCGCAGGATGTCGCTTATGCGCAGCGCTGTGTAGATGCCGAGCATGATGAGGCAGTGGTTGCGAAACTGCCCGCGAAGCAGGTAAAAAGCGGTCAATTTCAGGACATGTTCCTTGTTTCTGATGGGTTCCGTCATAGCCATAATCAATACCTCCTGAAAACATTATAGCCGATGCAACACATTTTCTGAAGTGTTACATCGGTTGTTTTATGTTGAAATTCAAACAAAAATTCATGACGATCCTTTTCGTGTCCCCCGGTCGGTGCCTCGGGGCTTTTCTTTTTTGCCCAAAATGTAAGGTTTTCGGGCTGCGCAACACTTCAGAAAATGTGTTACATACACAGTTTGCGGAACTCGCGCAAGAAAGGGAAAAGATAAAGAGGGGTATAAAATCATGGAACGGAGACATAGGGTAAAAAGCGCGAAACGTATGCTCGCCGTGGTTCTGGCGCTCGCGCTCGTCGTGCCGGCCGGCTTCGGCTTTGGCGTTATGAAAGCCGACGCCGTGGGCGACGAAACAGACGAAATAAATAATCTGTCGGTAAGTGTTTCCCACGAAAATTATCAAACGTGGACGGAACTCACAAACAATACGCCATCGCCCGAGTTGACCGTCACCTTAGCCGTCACCTTGAGCGAAAGCTATGTAAGCGGCGGCGCCATAGACTTGCCGCTGAATTTCACGCCTACGCTCGCCGCATATCCGACTTTCACTTACGGTACGGACGGCGATGGGGCCTTGGAGCCTTTTTTCAAGATCAAAGACCCCGAACCGAACGAAATGGTAAAAAAATATGACTTGACAACGACGCCCGGTGTCCTGTCTGTCAAACTCAAGGACAAGGATGACCCCGGTTTTAAGGCGGGGCTTTCCACTATCCCGCTCCGCTTTGCGTTCAATACGGATTGGGAAAGCAAAATCCCGGGCGACACCGTTCTTTGGCGTATTGCGCCCACAGCCTACGTGAGAGGCGCCAAGGCGATCGACGCAACGCCCCAAATCGTAAAAGGCGCCGCAACCAACGTTTTGGAGGGATCTATTACCAGACTGGACCCGGCGCCCAATACGCCGTATATGAGCGGGCCGATCACGATAAGACTCAGGGCAAATAACAACTCTTATTATGAAACCCACCTCGATCCGACTTATCAAAACCGATTGTATCTTGAGGTTCCCACCGGTTTTGTGTTATCAGACACATACAAAAATTATTTTGCGGATGCAGGGAATCCCGTTTCTGCGAACGGCCGCGACCGCTACTACCGCACATTGGATCCCAATCCCGACGATGCCAATCATGTCGACTGGAATGCTTGGCATTACAATGGACTTGCGGCAACTGTGTTTGAACAGCTGGACGGCACAATTACGCCGTTATCCATGGCAAACGGGGCGAACTTCGTATTTTATTTCGGCGCGGACTACAAGCAGATCAACGGCGCGGTTAAGTCCGCTTCTTTCTCCGCGACGTATAAAAAAACCGAAAGACCCGTATGGGCGTTGTTCACGGGCACTAAATGGCACAACCCGGGGGATATCTACACGCGGTTGTCCGTTTCCGGTCTGGGTGATGGGAGCTTTTCGCAAACGGGAATTTACGCCGGCATCAGCTCTTATTCACATTCCGGCGCTGTCAAAAATATCGGCTCGGGGCCGATCACAGGCGTTTCTTTCGTACTGTACCAAAATGAACCCGGCTCACCCAAGGTGAATTTTCATGGAGTAACGCTGTACGCAAACCGGGATTATCCCGATGACGGTATCACGCCGCAGGAATGGTCTTGTTATAAAGTGCAATATAAGATCTTCGATACAAACAGCAAAACTTCGGTGCTTAGGGACGAGGCCCACGGTGTTTGGAAACCGTCGAGCAGTGATCCGAACACCAGGTCAGGTACGCTACCATTGACGCTTCCCGCCTTGGAGTCCGGGCAGTATATCGATGAGATCATCGTTACGCCCATGGGTACGGGCGGCGAATCCGAAGGCGTATGGCCGAGTCGCAACGGTCTTGCCCTCTCGTATTCCTCCGAGGCGTGGCCCGGTCGCCTTTGGCCGGACGGAAAAAGCGTTCCGAACTATACCCAAGTGAAGATGGGCTGGCGTCTGCATTACGATGACGGTGCCGCGTACAGCGGCAAAAAGGCCGTCTGTGATGAGGGATCTACAGGCTATGCGCGCGTTTACTATACAGAGGCGCCCTTTGCGCAAGCGGCCTTTGCAAGTTC
>JAITKU010000195.1 GCA_031278255.1 Eubacteriales Family XIII. Incertae Sedis bacterium
GGTCACCGGTTCCTCGCCGGGCGCCTCCTCGCTGTAGAAGATATCGTTGTATATGGCCACATTCTCCGCGGGGACATTGGCCGCCGCCGACACGAAGTTGATGAGGCGCGCCTCCTCGCCGGGGGCAAAACTCGCCTTGTTCACGGCAACGGCAACGGTGACGGATTCGATCGCATCGCCGTTGTTGACCGTCTGCACCCGTTCCGTGCTGACATCGTATTCCGTTTCGCTGCTGCTGCCCGAGGAGGAAGATTCGCCGCTGTAACTGCCCGAGGGATACTGGGGGACCTGCGCATTCGTGTCCGTCCCGGGTATGCCCGCGTCGCCCTCGGTTGAACTGTAGCTTTCGGAGGAATCGGCCTCATAGCTTATGACGCCCCTGTTGTCGCCCTCCGGCGACGGCGTATATGTGGTTCGGTCCACATAGGAGGGACTCGTATTCACGACGGCCGAAACGGCTACGCGCAGGTCCCGGTAGTCGTAAAGCCCCGTGAGTACGGTGAGTACCTTTTGGCGCACATCGCTTTCGTACTGCCGCTTGAACTCAAAACCCGCGCTGTTGCCGCCGAAAGCGGACGCGCCGATGAGATCGTTGCCGTACCCGTCGGCTATCGCGATGTTTTCCGCCGTGAGTCCCAGCACCGACTTGGACACGAGATTCCGGATGCCCGCGATCTGATTTTGCGTCAGGCTGTAACCGTCCCTCATATGGATAATAAGGGATGCGGTGGGAGGATATTCCTCGTCCAGGTACGTGACTTTCTCCGACGGCGGCGTGATGTTGACGATCGCGTCCTTGACCCCGGCGAGCGTGCGGATGCCGGCGCCGATCCTCTCCTGCGCCTGCCTGTATTCGGCCTGCTTGCGGCTGTAGTCCGTGGTCAGTACGCTCTCGTTCTCCTCCACGACCCAGTAGGTGAGTCCGTTTTTCGGGTAGCCCTCGGTGGCGAGCTGCATGAGAACGGACGCCGCCTGATTCTTGGGCACCATAATCCGGCCCGCGTCGTCGAAACGCACGCTGATACCCATGCTGTTGAGCTGCGCCTTGATTTCGGTCTGCTCGTATTCGGGAAGCTCCGTGTAGATCGCGACGTACTCCTCCGCATTCAGCCAAATGCTGACGGCCAGCGCCGCGATCAAAACCAGCGCGGCTATAGCGACGAGCAGCCGCTTGGCAAACGCGCTCAAACCGTTCCAAAATTGTCTCAGGGGTGCAAATATTCTTGCCAGTTGTTCACCCATTTATGTATGTACCGACTTTCTGCTGGTATGTTGTGTATTCCGCGAAGAGGCGCGTTCCCTTGCCCGTTTGCCGCGGAACGCGGGCGCGCCGAAACGGCGGGCGCGCCGCACAGGATCGTCGATTATACGTTGATCCGCATGATCTCGGAATACGCGTCCAGCACCTTGTTGCGTATCTGAACCATCGTTGACAGGGTGAGTTCGGCCTTGGCCGCGTTGATCAGGGCCGTGTGCGGATCCTCCATCGCGCCGATCGACAAAAGATATGCGTCCTGCTCGGCGATGGCCTCCGTCTGTTCCACGTCGCGGATCAGACCCTCGAATATCCGTCTGAAGTCGGAGTTGTAGACCGGCGTTTCGTCGGTTGACGCACCCCCTATGCTCTCGAATTGCTTGATAACGGAGTTGATTCTGCTGACATCCAAATTTGAACTGATCGGAACGATAACCATATCCTTTTTACCCTTCGTTGTTTTCGGGGCAAAGCCGCGCCCCAAAGATCGCGCTCCGCCCCCCTAGGCCCCGCGCGCAAAGGCGGCGGCAAAGCCCCGCCGAACCCGCGCGCCTACCTGCCGATCTGGAGCGCGCTGCTGATCATGGATTTCGTGGCGTTGAACATCGTGACGTTCGCGGAATAAGCCCTGGTCGCGGCCAGCATGTTGATCAGCTCCTCCGTGCGGTTCACGTTGGGCATGAAAACGTAGCCGTCCTCGTCTGCGTCGGGATGCGTCGGATCGTAGACGGGCACGAGATCCGATCGGTCCTCGAATATCTGCGCGACTTTCACGCCGCCCGCGTTCACGGACGGGTCCCCGCCCATGCCCGGCGTCGTATAGCGGGCGGACGTTTTCCCCGAGGCCTGCCGCATGAGTTCCCGCTTGAATCCCCCCTCGTTGATGGTCTGCAAAACGACGAGACGCCGCCTGTACGGGCCTCCCGCCTGCGTGCGCGTGACATCGGAGTTCGCGATGTTCTGCGCCATGACATCCATGCGCAACTTCTGCGCCGTCAGACCGGAGCCTGAGATGTTCAGCGCGTTCAGATAGTTCATACCGCGCTACCTCCCTTCCCTTACGGCGTAGCGGAGCCTTGAAAAGGTGTCCGTGATCTGCCTTGTCAGGTAGTCGTACTGCAGCTGAACCTTGGCCATCTCGATGTTCTCTTCCTCCAGGTTCACGTTGCTCGCGTCGGCGCGCTCCGAATACGTGCGATTTTCATGCACGCCGATAGCCGCGTTCTTCACGGGATCCAAGGCGCGCATATAGTTTTCCCCCGAGACCGAGGCCTTGCGCCTGAAGTCCCGGATGGCGCGATCGAGCGCGGCCTCAAATTCCACCTTTATGGCCTTATAGCCCGGCGTTTCGTGATTCGCGATGTTCGCCGCGACAGCCTGCTCCCGCTGCCATGTGCCGTCCAAAGCCCGATGCAGAGCGGCTGTGGTTAAAGAATCGCCTATCATAATTCGCAGCCCCCTTTTTTTTGTCGTTGCCGTTGCTTGTATTGTTCCAAAATATTTTAACATACCGCTTCTTGTTTCACAAGCAATTTTTCATGAAAACTATACGCAAGGACTAAAGTTTTCGGAAATAAATCCGATAAGAAGTTAGATAAGCATATGCCCCTTTCGATGTTTTTCGGAAAAATTTTATTTTCGCCTTAATTTTCCGAAAAAATTTACGATAATATGCTATGAACGGACGCGAGGAAAGTCCGCTGTAAGGAAAGG
>JAITKU010000209.1 GCA_031278255.1 Eubacteriales Family XIII. Incertae Sedis bacterium
CAAAACATAGGCGTCAGTGGGGGATTGCACCCGCCACTGACAGCTTGGAAAGTTGAAACCCGCCGCCTGTAGAGGCGGGGGACTGACGCCGTCGTTCAACATTCGGCTTCGCCTCATTCCTCCGTTCGCCCGAGGCTCACTTCGCCGGCCTGTTTTGCACTGCGGCTAAAGCCGCGTAAACAGGCGATTTTGAAGCGCGGGAAGCACCCAAATTGTTCACACTTTCTCGGGCAGCTTTTATCCCGGCTGCCCGAGTAATGCTTTTTGGGCATGTTTCCAATGCAACTATTCTATTTGTTACGGCGTGCCCGAGGGTTTACAATTATAAACGTACTTACGAGTATATATATATTGAAAAAAGGTGGCGATATGAAAGTAGGCGTGCTGTACGGGAAAGAGGATTTGCGAATCGAGGAACGCCCGGTGCCCGTACCGGGACCCAATCAACTCGTGGTCAAGATAGACTATGCGGGGATTTGCGGGACGGATTTGGAGTTCTTTAAGAGCGGCATGACGCCCGCGCCCCTGCCGATGGTCCTAGGGCATGAAAACGTCGGTACGGTGTCCGCCGTCGGCGAGGGCGCTATGGATTTCAAGGTGGGCGATACGTTGCTCTGCGGCCCGCCCACGGCCTGCGCGCAGCTGTGCCCGAGCTGCCGGCGCGGGGAAACGAACATCTGTATCAACGGTTTTCGGGCGACCGCGGGCATAGGCGGGCCGGACGGCGGTTACGCGGAATACTACCTCGTGCGGGATGTGGCCCATACCATGCTGATCAAGGTGCCCGCGGGCGCGGACCTTAAAGAAGCGGCGCTCTTCGATGTGGTTTGTGTGGCGCTTCACGGCGTGCGAAAATCGAGGTTCAAATTCGGCGACAATGTTGTGGTGTCCGGAACGGGTCCCATCGGGCTTTCCGCCATCGGAATCCTGAAAGCGGCGGGCGCGGGCAAGATCATCGCGCTCGGCACCTCCCCCGACAAATTCCCGACGCTCAAAGCCTACGGCGCGGACTGTTGCGTCAATCCGAACGAGGTCGCCGATCTCGGGGCGGAGATCCGAAGCCTCCTCGACGCGGAGGTGGGCGCGGATGTGGTGTACGAGTGCGCGGGCAGGGCCGCCAGCTTTAAGAATTGCGTCCGCGCCTGCGTTCGCCCCGGGGGACAGGTGATGGTAATCGGAACCATCCAAGAAAACTTGGACATCGTGCCCGGGGGTTTCAGCATTTTTGAGCCGAATCTGGATTTTTCTTTCGTCTACACGCCGGACGAGGTGCGGATATATCTCGATATGCTGAAAACCGGAAAACTTCGCTTCCCCGACATGGTGACGGACATCATCTCCCTGACCGACTGCGTGGAAAAGGGGCTGAACCGCAAGGACAGAAAAGGGCAGCTGAAAATCCTCATCGATCCAAAATTGTAAATATTACATAAAAAAGAAAATTTTCCTATTTTGGATGTCAAGAAACTTCAACAGATGTGAAAGGAGCAACAAAGATGAAGAAACCCATGGCCGATTATGTCAAGCTTCCGGGCTTCGACGCGTACAAAGAATGGTTTAAGGATTTTGCCGAGCTGTATCGCGAGGACGGGATCCTGCAGGTGACTTGGCATACAAAGGGCGGCCCCATGCACCACAGCGGCATGTCCCACCGCGCCATGAGCCAGTTGACCCGCATACTGTCTTTGGATGTCGAGAATGAGATCATCATCTTCACCCACATCGGCGACAATTGGATGATCGAGTCCGACGCCAACGGTTGGGAGACGTATTCCAAGCTGCCGACCGAGCGCTTCCAACATCAGTATTTCGACGATACGAACCTGATCAAGAACATGGTGTTCGATCTGGACGTTCCCACCATCGGCGCCATTCCCGGCCCCGGCTTCCATTGGGACTCCGCCATGCTTTGCGATGTCACGGTCTGCACCGAGGACACCAAGCTGGAGGTTCCGCACGCGCAGGGCGGTCTGGTTCCCGGCGACGGCATGGGCCTGATGGCGCAGCATTTTTTCGGCACCAAGCGCGGCAATTACTACATGATGACCACGCGTCAGTTCACCGCGAGGGATATGCTGAACTTCGGCATGGTCAGCGAGGTCGTGGAGAAAGGCAAGGCGCTGGAGCGCGCTTGGGAGATCGCCCGTATGTGGAAAACCATGTCTTATGAGAACCGCACCATCATGGCCGATCTCGCCAAACGGCCCCTGCAGAAGCTGTTCGTCGAGGATTTGAAGCTTCACACCGTCAGCGAACAGTACGGGTCCCTGCTCCGTATCGCCGCCGGCGAACTGGGCGATGAGAACGCCGCGCAGCAGGACGAGAAGTATATCAGCCGCGTCAACGACTGGAGATACGCCACGCGCGATATGGAAGCCCCGCAGACCGCGGAATCCTGGAGAAACATGCCCAAAAAGGCGACGGAGTGGTTCAAAAAGGTCAAGGCGGGTGAAATCGAAAACCCCTATGTCTTTGAACACAGCAATGAGCCTGCGGATTACGAGGTGTAATGTCGGCTTCGACCGTTTCCTGATAATTTTAAGGCGGTGTTGACATGTCGCAAGCGTATCCCCACGTATTCACGCCCATTCGCGTGGCCGGGCATTTTCTGAAAAACAGAATTATCTCCGCGCCGTCCACCGTTCACAGCGCGTCAAACGGCGAGCCGTATCCGACGGAAAAAGGCATCCGTTTTTTTGAGGACAGGGCCAAGGCCGGGGTGGGGCTTGTCACCTGCGCGGGCGTTTCCGTCGGCGGGGCTTTTGACGACGGCGTCCACTGCAGCTGGGATGTGAGCAAGCGCAACCATACCAATCGCCTTGCCGATCTGGTGGAACGCATCCATTTTTACGGCGCCAAGTGTACGATGGAACTCATCGGCGTGTTCCCGGACGGCTATACCGTTTGCGACGGCTGTTCCATTATGGGCGGGCCTGCCGGACGCTTTATCCCCGCCTTGGAGATGATGAAGTTCAAGCAGGCTTACATCGACGCGGCGGCGGCGTTACAGGAGATCGGGTTTGACGGCGTTATGCTCCATTTCGGGCACAGCATACCCGTCGCGCAATTCCTCTCGCCGCTCACAAACAGGCGCGCGGACGAATACGGCGGTTCCGTCGAGAATCGCTGCCGCTATCCGCGGGAAATCCTCGCGGGCATTCGCGCGGCCGTCGGAAAAGGCATGATCCTCGACGTGCGCATTTCGGGTTCCGAATTCGAGAGCGGCGGCATCGACCGGGACGAGGGCCTGCGTATCGCCGAACTGCTGCAGGAAAACGCGGATATTCTCCAAGTTTCGGCGGGTATGCACAACCCGGACTGGATGACGTGGACGCACCCTTGCGGCTTCCTGCCGCCCCTGCCCAATGTGCATTTGGCGGAGGCGTTCAAGAAATCGGGCAGGATACGCATTCCCGTTTCCACTATCGGCGGCATCGGCAGTCTGCGCGACGCGGACGCGATCTTGGCGGACGGCAAGGCCGATTTCGTTGTGATCGCGCGGGCTTTCATCGCGGATATCGGGCTTATCGCGAAAAGCCGCGACGGACGGGAGGCGGATGTCACGCCCTGCGTCAAATGTATGCGCTGTCACGATTCCGACAACTACGCGCGGCACATGATCTGCACGGTCAATCCGCGCGTGGGCATGGAACGGCGGCTTGAAACGCTTCCGGCGCCGCAGAGGAAAAAACGCGTCGCCGTCATAGGCGGCGGGCCGGCCGGAATGACGGCCGCCGTAACGGCGGCACAGCGCGGGCACGGCGTCACGCTGTTCGAGAAAGCGGGCTCGCTCGGCGGTAAACTCAATTTCGCGGACTTTGCGCCGTTCAAATACCCTCTGGCGACTTACAAGAATTGGCTCATACATCAATTGGAGAAATCGACCGTCGAGGTTAAGTTGAACGCGGAGGCGCGCCCCGGGGATATGAAGCCCTACGACGCCGTGATCGCCGCCGTCGGGAGCGAGCCGCTTGCCCTCGCCGTCCCGGGCGCCTCGCGCGCGATAAACGCCGTCGATGTCTACGGCAACGAACACGCGCTCGGGGAACGCGTTGCGGTGATCGGCGGCGGAGAGGTCGGACTCGAAACGGCCCTGCACCTTGCGAGGCAGGGGAGGGAACTCACGCTGCTTGAAATGCGGCCCGCGCTCGCGCAGGACGCCTCAAAGACCCACAGGGACGAACTTTTGACGGAGCTGCGAAAGGAGGGCGCGCGCGTGCGCGCGCTGACGGAAGCCGCGTGCGCGCGGATCGACGGCGGCGCCGTGTTTTACGAAAAGGACGGCGGCACGCACAAAATCAGCGCCGATTCCGTAATATGCGCGATCGGAATGCGCGCCCTGACCGCGCGCGCGGACAGCTTCATGGGCCTGACGGACGAATACGCGCAGGCCGGGGACTGCGTTCGCGCGCGCAGCGTGGAATGGGCCGTAAAGGAAGGGTACTTCGCGGCGCTGGTGTTGTAGCAGGTTCTGAATCAGTTAAATTGCGCATATTCAA
>JAITKU010000251.1 GCA_031278255.1 Eubacteriales Family XIII. Incertae Sedis bacterium
CCCCACTGACGCCTATGTTTTGAGGGGCGGCGGGCAAAGCCCTTGTCCCCTCAAAACATCCGTTCAACAATTGAAGTGCGCCTTTGGCGCTTCAATTTTGGACGGAGCCAAAATTGAAAGGAGGCGGTTTTGGCGGGAATCCATATCATCAAATCGGCGGGACTTTCCGGGATTTCGGGTTTCGGCGTCGTGGTGGAAGTGAGCATTACGAACGGTCTGCCCGGTTTCGCGATCGTGGGTCTGCCCGACAATTCGGTCCGGGAATCGCGGGAGCGGGTGCGTGCGGCCATCAAGAGCATCGGTCTCGAATTTCCCATGCGCAGAATTCTCGTGAATCTGGCGCCCGCGGACACGAAAAAGGAGGGGCCGATCTACGATCTGCCGATTGCGATCGGTCTGCTCGCCGCGAGTGAACAGATCGGGTCCGTTTCCGAAAAGGCCGTGTTTATAGGAGAACTCTCATTGGATGGGGATCTGCGCCCCGTGACGGGTATGCTGCCCATGGCTCTGGCGGCGCGCGCAAACGGGGCCGACAGCCTCTTCATTCCGCGGGACAGCGCGCTCGAAGCCTCCATCGCGGAGGGACTCAACGTGTATCCCGCGGGACATATCTGCGAAATCATCGATCATCTGCGCGGCGAGCGGCCGATAGAGCCTGCGCCGCCCTGCATCCCCGCCGCGTGCGAATCGGATTGCCCCGATTTTTCCGAGGTGCGGGGCCAGTTTGCCGTGAAGCGCGCCATAGAAGTGGCCGTGAGCGGCGCGCACAATATCCTGCTGACCGGCGTGGCGGGCGGCGGCAAGAGCATGATGGCGCGCCGAATACCCTCCGTGTTGCCGCCCATGCGCAGGTCGGAAATGATCGAGGCCACCGCCGTTCATTCCGCCGCCGGCCTGACGGACAAGCACGCGCCTTTGCTCGTGCAACGGCCCTTTCGCTCCCCGCATCACACCGTTTCGGCCTCCGGCGTGGCGGGCGGCGGCAGGAGTCCCAAGCCCGGGGAGATAAGCTTGGCGCACAACGGCGTGCTGTTCCTCGACGAGTTTCCCGAATTTCGCCGAGACGTACTCGAGACTCTGCGCCAGCCTCTGGAGGACGGGGTGATTACGATCACGCGGGCCGCGTGGACCTGCACTTTTCCGTCGCGCTTCATGTTGGTCTGCGCGATGAACCCCTGCGGCTGCGGCTGGTACGGGCATCCGAGCGGAAAATGCGGTTGCTCCGAGGAGGCGGTCAAGCGTTACGTGCGGCGCATATCGGGCCCCATCCTGGATCGCATCGACATATTTGCGGACGTGCCCTCCTTGGAATACGGCGATCTGGCGGGTGCCGCCGCGGGTGAGCCCTCCGCTGAGATCAGAAAGCGCGTGACGGCGGCGCGCGATAGGCAGCTTGCCAGACAGGGAACGCCGAACGCGCAGATATCGAGCGGACAGATGGCGGAATACTGCGTCTTGGACCGTGAATGCGCGGAACTCATGCGCGCGGCTTTCGACAGGTTCGCGCTCTCGGCGCGGGCCTACAACAGGATTTTGAAAGTGGCGCGGACAATAGCGGATCTGGCCGAAGCGCCGCACATCGCGCCGCCGCATCTGACGGAGGCAATCCGGTACAGGAGTTCCGGCTTGTTGGACGCATGAGCGAAAGATATCCGATCCAAAGCGTGGACAGGGGCGATCCCCGCTATCCGAGGCTGCTGGACCTCATACAGAACCCGCCGCGCAGACTCTATTACCGGGGCGACCTATCCTTGGCCGCGCGCGCGGCCGTCGCCGTCGTGGGCGCGCGCAAGGCCACGGACTACGGCAGATGGGCCGCGTTCAACCTCGCGAAAACCCTGACGGAATACGGACTCGTCGTGGTCAGCGGCATGGCTTACGGCATCGATTCGGAGGCGCATCAAGGCGCGCTCGCGGCCGGAGGCAAAACCATCGCCGTACTCGGCTGCGGCGTCGATATCTGCTATCCCGCGCGCAACCGCAAGCTGATGAACGAGATATGGGAAAACGGCCTCATCCTGTCCGAATTCGAGCCGGGCACGACACCGCGCGATTTCACGTTTCCGCTGCGAAATCGCATTATCAGCGGCCTTTCCGTCGCGACCGTCGTCGTTGAGGCCGGCCTGCACAGCGGCTCGCTGATCACGGCCGAACGAGCGGCGGAGCAGGGGAGAAGCGTCTACGCCGTACCCGGCAACATCAACCGCGTCATGAGTTTCGGCTGCAACAAGCTGATTCGGGACGGCGCCCTGCCCATCGTCGTGTTCGACGACATCGCGAAGGACCTGAAGCTCGTCAGGGCCGATGCCGTCGAGAAGCGCTCCGCGGCGCTCGGTCCCGCCGAACGCGCGATATACGCCGCCGTGTGCCGGCAGGGGGAAATGACCGTCGATGAACTCTGCGTCGAAACAGGTATGCCGCCGCAGGATATAAACGGCGTCGTTACCGTTCTGGAAATGAAAGGCGTCGTGGAAACGGCCCAAGGCAGGGTGTTCGCCTCCCTGTGAGCGCCGAAGCCCTTGTCCCCTCAAAACATCCGTTCAACAATTGAAGTGCGCCTTTGGCGCTTCAATTTTGGACGGAGTCAAACTTGAAAATACAAGACAAAGTTGTGTACGGTTTATTGTGTACGATTCCCGTCTCCGCCCTTGCGAGAGCATTCCGGGCGGTCCGGGGACGTTCCGGGCCGGCTTTATCTTTGGAAATCGGCTTGTTTTTTCGCGAAAAACTTGATATAATAATGAAATGCCGACGCATGGCCTTACGTGACGGCCCGCCGGGGATCCCATATCGTGTGCGCATTGCGGCGTGATCGAGAGGACCCGCGCAATCGAGGGGAAAGGCTTCACGGCTGCGCATTTTGACGGGATACCGGGCAATATTGTATATCGACTGATTTGAAAACAGAAAGGGAGAAAATGCAAAAAATGAAAAGAAAGGCAATCGTACTGTTTATCGCGGTCACTATGATTCTTTGGACCGCGACGCCTTCATTCGCGGCCGCCGAAACGCGGGAGATTTCCGCGAACTACAGCGGCATCACGCTCTATATCGATCTGGAACCCGTTGCGCTCCTGGATGCGAACGGCAATGCCGTGACGCCCTTCATCGCGGATGGGACCACCTATCTGCCGGTCAGGGCCATCTCCGAGGCGCTGGGCATGGAGGTGGTTTGGGAAGCCGATACGAAGTCCGTTCGCATAAACGAGAAACCCGAATCCGTGCCCGCGGAACAGACACCGACCGCCGACGAGCCCGAGGGCGACGCGGCCGAAACGACGCGGCCCGCGGCCGAGGACGCGGCCAAGGATGCCGATGCGGCGAGTGAGCCGGCCAAGGACGCCGACGCGACCGACGCGGCTAAGGACGCAGACGCGACCGAAGCGCCTGCGGACGAGACCGCAGCCGAGACGCCCGCCGCAACCGAGGAAACGACCGACGTGCCCGCGGACGAAGCCGACGCAACCGAGTCTTTCGTCGGCACAAAGGCGCTCTCCGTCATGTACAGCGACATCGCGATCTATGTGAACGATACGGAAATCGCTCCCAAGGACGCCGGCGGCAACGCGGTTGAGCCTTTCATCGCGGACGGGACCACCTATCTGCCGGTCAGGGCGGTAGCGGAGGCGCTGGGCCTTACGGTGTTGTGGGACGGCGCGTC
>JAITKU010000260.1 GCA_031278255.1 Eubacteriales Family XIII. Incertae Sedis bacterium
GCCGCGGAAGCTGCGGAAGCTCTCCTCGAACATGGTCGATAAGCTGTCCGTAAAATGCCGCGATATCTTTCAGATCATGGATTCCCTTTCCGGCGGGAACAAGCAGAAAGTGAATCTGGGCAGATGGCTGGCGAAAGACCCCGATCTGCTGATACTCGACAGCCCGACGCGCGGCGTGGACGTGGGCGTCAAGGCCTACATCTATTCGCTGATGAAAGAGGCGAAGAAGAACGGCGCCGCGACGATCCTGATCTCCGACGAACTGACGGAAATCCTGGGTATGGCGGACAGGCTGATCGTGATGAAAGACGGCGCGGTGAGCAAGGTGCTTGTGCGCGGGGAGGAATTCACCGAACAGAACGTGATTGGGGTGATGATTTGATGAAACGTTTCAGAATCAGCTTGCAGGATACCGTTCCGTTTATCGCATTTTTGATAATCTTCGTTTTTTTCGCGGTCGCGAGCAACGGAAATATGCTGTCGGCGTACACGTTGCGCACGATACTCGATCAGTCGATGATCACGATTCTGATCGGTCTCGGCGTACTCTTCGCGGCGGCGCAGGGGAGCATAGACCTTTCCGTGGGGGTGAACCTCGCGCTCAGCGGCGTACTCGCCACGCGCGTCGCGCTCGCGACGGACCTGCCTTGGCTCATGGTGCCGCTGGCTCTGCTGTTCGCGCTCATCGTGGGCGTGATCGTGGGCGTGATCGTCAGCCGCTTCAAGGTATCGTCGTTTATGGTGACGATCGCGATGCTGATCGGCGTCCGCGGGCTTGTGAACTATATCCAGACGAAGATAGGCGTCGAATACATCCCGGACGCCGTGCGGGTGCTGAACCTGCCGAACGTGAAGATACCGCTGTTTTTCGCGATTGTGGCGATCATGCTGTATCTGTTCGAGTTCACGAAAGCGGGGCGCTACAGCAAGGCGATCGGCGAGAACGAGGTGACTGCGCGTTTCGTCGGCGTGCCGATCACGAAGATGAAGATCCTCGCGTTCGCGCTGTCGGGACTCATGTCCGGCGTGGGCGCGGTCTTTACGCTCGTGACGGTCGGCGGCACGACCAATACGATGGGGACCTTCCTCGAGATGAAAGTCGCGATGGCGATCTTCTTCGGGGGCGTGCTTGTGACGGGCGGCGCTTCGGCGAAGATATACAAGGTCCTGCTCGGCTCGCTCTCCATCACCATCATCATCAACGGCTTGGCGCTCATCGGAAAGTCGGAGAGCCAGATTTCGGAGATGGTCGAAGGCTTGCTGCTCCTGTTGATACTCTTCATAACGATATTGGCGAATTACCGCGACAGGCGGCGCGTAAAGACCGCGCCCGATGAGACCTGACGGCGTCGAATACGGGAATGATTTTCAGGCGGCGGCGGGAATTCACCGCCGCGTTTTAAGGCTCAGATACTCCCGCAGTTTTGCCAGAATATCGTCCAAGTTCAGGGGCTTGCCGATATGACTGTTCATGCCCGCTTTCAGGCACATCTCGATATCGTCGCGGAACACGTTGGCCGTCATCGCGATGATCGGAATCTCCTTTGCGCGCGCGGTGTCGAGCGCGCGGATTTGCCGCGTGGCCTCGTATCCGTCCACCTTGGGCATCTGCAGGTCCATGAAGATGATATCGTAGCGCGCGGGCGCCTCGCCGAATATCCGTACGGCTTCTTCGCCGTTTTCCGCGCAATCTATCGCCAGGCCCGTCGGTTCCAGCAGGGCCAGTACGATCTCCCGGTTGATCGCTATGTCCTCTGTCAGCAAGGCGCGGTATCCGCTGAAATCATCGGCCTTTTCCCGCTCGCCGCCGGCGGCGGGCGATCCCGGCGTGTTCGCTTCCGGCAGGGCGTATTCCGCCGCCGCGCCGCGTTGCGCCCGTATCGTGAATGTGAAAGTCGAACCCTTGCCCGGTTCGGATTCGATCCATATCCGGCCGCCCATCATCTCCACGATGCGCTTTGAGATCGCAAGCCCGAGGCCCGTTCCGCCGAATTCGCGCGCGGTGCTGTTTTCGGCCTGCTGGAAAGAGTTGAACAGGCGTGTCTGCTGTTCCGCGTTGATGCCTATCCCCGTGTCGCTGACCGCAATCCGCAGGGTGCAGGTCTCGTCTTTTTCGTCCTCGAAACGCGCGTCCAGACATATCTTGCCGCCCTCCGGCGTGAATTTCGTCGCGTTGGACAAAAGGTTTGTGAGTACCTGCGTCAGGCGCTGGTCGTCGCCGATCAGCCTGCGCGGGATTTTTTCGTCTATGCGCAGGGTGAAACGCTGGTGTTTCTCTTCCATGCGGAAGTTGTTGACGTTGATCGCTTTCTGCAGACTTTTCTCGAAGTCGAATTCCGCGAAAGAGAGTTCCAGCTTGTTCGCTTCTATCTTCGACATATCCAGCACGTCGTTGATCACGCCCAGCAGATGCGTGGAAGCGCCCTCGATCTTCTCAAAGGCGTAGTCTTTTCGCTTGAGGTCGGCGGCGGATTTGCCGATCGCGGTCATGCCGATGATGGCGTTCATCGGCGTGCGCATTTCGTGGCTCATGTTCGAGAGGAAATCGCTCTTTGCGCGGGAAGCGGCTTCCGCCTCGTCCTGCGCGCGGACGAGGTTTCGCATCATCTCGTTGCGTATGATGGCGTTGGCTAAAACGAGCGCGATGGGAAGCAGACTGCGTTCTTCATCCTCCGAAAAAGCTCTGGCGGCGTGACAGTTGTTGAACGCGACGGTTCCCCAAAAATCCCCGTGAAAGATCACGGGAAACACGAGGGAGGAATAGATGCCGAACTGCGAAAGAAAGGCGCGCTCCTCCGGGGAATAAGCCTTGGAAACGCGCTTTACGGAGCGTCCCTCCGAGAGCGGCTCAAGCCATCCGGGGAGGGTTTTGCGGTACGGGAATTCTATGACGCCGGCGTACAGGTCCAGACTTATGTTCTCGTAGAACGCGTCGGGGGTGTTGAAAAATTCGGAGATCTCGTGTACGAAAGCGGGTTCGCCGTCCTTTACGACGTTTCGCCAAACCGCGACGCAGTCGATCTCCATGCGCCGCGCCAAGGGCCGCATTCCGTCGCGCAGCGCGACCTCGGGTTCGTCCAGATTCAGATCGAGCAGCGCCGTCGCGATGCTCTGCATCGAGTGTGTCAGCGTATCCGATTTACGCCTTTCGTTGAGAAATATGCGGTTTTGAAACGCGACGATGGCGGAGATGAAGAGTCCCGAAACGATCAGCGATTGGATATGATCGAGGTACTGAAAAGGACCCGTGATATCTTTCACAAACGCGTTGAAAGGCGGCATGGCCGAGGCCGCGTAGCAGACGATTACCCAGAGGATATGCGCGGTGAGAAAGACGACGCGCGCGCGGCCCCTTGACAGGAAGAAAATCAGCACGACGGACATCGTAAAATAGGACGAAACGCCGCTTTGCACACCGCCCATCGCGAACAGCGCGGCGGGCAGCAGTATGTCGCACAGGGAAAAGAGAATCAGCCAAGAGCCGAGCCTGTGCTTATGGAACACGTTGCAGAATACAAACAGGAGGGAGACGGAAACGGCAATGCACAGCAACACGAGGACGATGGCAAGCCCGCTTCGCATGGCGATGCGCGTAAGGATCGCGACGATCACCCCGATAACGCCGACAATGCACACCATGTTTGTCGTACGCGCCTCCAGCGTCAGGTTTTCGGAAAATATATAGCGATCGATAAAGTTTTTCAATTTCGACATCACGCCCATACTCCCATATCCGCACATCATCCATACGTTAGCATTATAATCGCTGTGCGCTTGTTTTGTCAACAGAAAGGAGTAGGGACCGGTTTGCGGCCGGGAATCCGGTCGCCTCGCGTCTTTTAAACCTTGCCGCGGGCCTCGCCGCCGAGCGCGTCCGCGCGGACGATGGCGGCTATGGCCGCCGCGGGCGTGACCTCGAAAGGCATGGCGGACATGCTGCCGTCCGCGCAGGCCGCGACCGCCGCTTCGCGGAGTTCTTCCTCGGAGGCGTCGCCCGCGCCCAGCGCCGCGAGCGTTGTGGGGAGACCGACCGACGCGCAGAAGCCAAGGACCTCCTGTATTTCCTCGGTCGAATTTTCCAAAACGAGTTGCGCGAGCGTACCGAAAGCGACCTTTTCTCCGTGGTACATACCGTGCGTTCCCTCTATCGCGAAGAGTCCGTTGCCTATGGCGTGGGCCGCGGCAACCCCGCCGCTCTCAAAGCCGACGCCGCTCAGGTAGGTGTTGGCCTCGATGATGTTTTCGACGGCCTCCGTGCATACGCGCCTTTCGACGGCGCGCTTTGCCGCGGGCCCGTCCCTGCGCAGGGTGTCGTAGCAGGCGCGCGCGAGGGCGAGCGCAGCCGGCGCCGTCTTGCCGCCCATGCAGGTGATCGCGCCCGCGCGCGCGCAGGCGCGCGCCTCGAAGTAGGTGGCCAAGGCGTCGCCCATACCCGCGACCAGGGTGCGGACGGGCGCCGCGCGGATGATATCCGTATCGACCAGCACGATATTGGGATTTGACGGAAGAAAAAGCAATTTATTGAATGCGCCGTCCTCGAAATTGATCACGCTGAGGGCGCTGCACGGCGCGTCCGTGGACGCGACGGTGGGCACGGTGATCACGGGCGCCGCGGCATAAAAGGCGGCGGCCTTTGCCGTGTCGAGGACCTTGCCGCCCCCGACGCCGACGACAACCCCGGTCCCCGCGCGCCGAAAGGAGGCGCCTACCCGTTCTATCTCGCGTTCGCAGCATTCCCCGCCGAATATCTCATAGACCGTCCCGCAGCCCGCGGCCCGCGCGCCGCTCTCGATCGCCCGGGAAACGCGTTCCTTTCCGGATGCGCTCACGAGGATGAAGAGCTTGTCGCCGAGCTTCTCCGCGAACGCGCAAAGCCGCGTGAGCGCGCCCGCGCCCTGCACATACCTGCCCGGATTCCCGATGATACGCAATGCCATAACAGTGTCCTTTCCGTTTGGGTAACATCTAATCGAAAGACAGAGAGGTTCTTCCTATAATATCATCCTGCAAAGCCTTGTTGAGTTCGACGAAATACGCGCTGTAGCCCGCGACGCGCACGAGGAGATCGCGATAGGCCGCAGGTTCCCGCTGCGCCGCGATGAGCGTTTCCTGATTCGCCACCGTAAACTGGCTGTGCATACCCTTGCGCCCGATGTATTCCTCGATGAGCGCGATGAAGTTGTCGCGCCCCGTTTCGCCGGCCAAGGCGCCGGGGGAGAACTTCCAGTTCAGGAGCGTGCCGTTCGTCGCGCGCGCGTGGTCCAGCTTCGTGACCGATCTGCAGATCGCGGTCGGACCCTTGATGTCGTGGGAACCGCACTTCGTATGCACGGCGCCCATGCAGTCGGATACCGGCTCAAAGGCCTTTCGTCCCTCCACGGAGGCCCACTGCTTCTGCCCGTGCGCGACGTTGACGGTGACGGAATAAGCGCCCGGCTGGAAGAAGCCGCCGCGCGCGTTCGGGCGGCGCTCGATGTGCTTGCACCACGTGTCCATCGCGAATTTCGTCAGACTGTCCGCGTAGTCGTCATCGTTGCCGTAATGGTGGACCTTATCGCTGTTGACATAGGCGTAGAGCGCTTCGTATCCCTCCCAGTCCGCCTTGACCGCATCTAAGAGTTCTTGCCCCGTGACGCGTTTCTCGTCGAATACGAGCTGCTTGATCGTCGCGAGTCCGTCGCCTGCCGTGCCGATGCCGACGCCCTGCGGCCCCGTGAAGTTGTACTTCGTTCCGCCCGCCGTCACGTCCCGGCCGTTCTCGATACAGCCGTCCATAAACGTGGACAGCAGGGGCAGCGGATACAGCTTTTGATGCGCGATATCGACGGTGTTGAGCAGGGCGATCTGCCGGTCGCACCAGTATTCCATCTGCTTATCGTAGGCTTCGAGGACCTGTTCAAAGGAGGTGAAGTCCGCGAGGCTTCCCGTCGCGAGGCCGAGCCGTTCGCCGATCGCGGCGCATTTTTCGTGGCGCGGGCAGTCTCGGCCGCAGTTGTGGCAGCGTCCGTCGTTTATGGCGAGTTCAAGGACGCGCGCGATGTTCATGTGGCCGCAGTCTTTCCAGCCGTAGGCCTTGCCGGAGGGATCGGGTTCCACGCATCCGACCACCTGATAGTCGCGCGCGTCCGCCAATTCCACATGGGAACTCAACATGCTCGGTATGGTGATATCGTCGTTGAATATCTTAGGCTCGCCCGTACCCATGCGGATCAGGTTCGCGGTCTTGACCTTGAGTTCCCACGGGCTGCCCGAATGCAGACGCACGGCGAGCCACGGGCAGGGCAGACGCACGTGCGCGTGCGCGTCGAGCGCCATGAAAGTCAGTTCGTTCGTGCCGTCGCGCCCGTCTTTCAGGATGCCGCCCAGGGTGAGACAGGGACCGCCTATGCCGCCGTTGCCGAAAGTCCGGATCAGGATGTGGTCGCGCAGCTTGTTGAGGTCCCATATCTTGATGTAAAAGTTCTCGATAAGCTCCTGGATTTCCTCGCGCGTCGCCGCGCCCGTTTCGATATCGCGCCGATAGAAAGGATACATGTAGCGGTCGAAGCGTCCGTAGGAGACAGAATGGCCGTTGCATTCGATGTGCGTCATCGTCGTGGCGAAATTGACCAGTTGCAGCGCCTCGCGGAAGCTACGGGGCGGCGCCGTCGATATCCGGCGGCAGACGGACGCGATTTCGCGCAGCTCCGCGGCGCGCGTCGCGTCTTGCTCCTCGGCCGCCATCTCGTCCGCAAGCGCGGCATAGCGCTCGATATGGCGCGACGCGGCCCTCAAAACGATCTCGGCCGCCCTGTAGAATACGCGTTTTTCGATGTCGGCGGGGTCCGAAAGGGAGAGTTTTGCGGTCTGCGCTTCGATCAGGCGCCCGATGCCGCCGAGTCCGAGCGTGAGAAGCCGGTCGTACTCCAGACCCAGATGCCCCGCGCCGCAGAAGATGTAGGCGTCCGCGAAGAACACGCCCTTTCCGTCGTGCGAACCCTTGATCACGTCGTCTCCCAGCATCGCGTCCGTCATGTCCTTGATCGTGTTTCCGTCCCAGAAATCGCGCAGTCTTTCGAGGCGTTCCTGCGTATCCTTTGTGTAGGTGAAATAGTCGTGCGTGCGCTGTTCGCTGTAGTCCAAAAGTCCGTCGCGCATCTCGTCCACGACACGGCCGAGGCCGAATTCCGGGAAAACCTGCGCGCCTTTCTTGTCGCAGCAGAGACAGCCCGCGATCAACTCGTGGGGAAAGATAAGGATCGGCGCCGTATCGAGGATTCGTTCGACAGCGTAGGCGCGCTTGAGCAGGACGGGTTCCCCGGAGTGTTCCCTGTAGGCCGCCGTTATGCGTTCCGCGGCGTCCGGCGCCACGAAGCCGTTGGTCGTTTTCGGGGTGATCGCGAGGATGGCGTTGATTCTCGGGAAAGGGGACGGCGCGGGCGTGTTGCCCGATATGCCGACGCCCCATTCCTTGTCGAAAGGCTCCACGGCCCGCGGCGAGGTGTCGATCCGGTGCGCGTTCTTGTAGGTGTCGCGGTTTTTCGCGAGGTTGTCCGCGTTCGTAAGCGGAAGCTCCCGCGCTGCGGCTGCGTTGCTCATGTGAATCCTCCTTGATGAATGCCGTCGCGCAAAAGTTCAATCGAAACGGCCTTACTGCTTTAATTTCACGTTGCTGCCCGCCACCGCCGGTATCCCATACCCTTGCAATATCTCCGTCAATTCCAAGATGTTTTTCTCCCATACGCTCCGCTCGGGCGGGATGAAGTCCTCTCCCATCGGATAGGCTTCGTTCAGGCTCGCGTACTTTTCGAGGCCCATCTTGCGATAGGGCAGAAGCTGCAGTTGCAGAATATTGCCCCGCAGCTTGTCGCGGATGAAAGCGCCCGTGGCGCGGATGTTCTCTTCGTCGTTGTTGCAGCCCGCCACGACGGGGATGCGGAGGACGAGGGGCTTGCCCAGCGCCGCGACGCGCAGGAGGTTTTCGAGAATCCGCTCGTTGCCCGCGCCCGTGAGCGCCCTGTGCTTTGCGCTGTCCATGTGCTTGATGTCGGCGATCACCATGTCCGCGTATGCGCAGACGGAGCGGACGGCCTCCTCGTCGCAGCAGAGGGCCGATTCCACGCAGGTATGGATGTAATTCTTCTTGCAGGCGTCGAGCAGTTCGGCCGCGAATGCCCATTGGAGCATCACCTCGCCGCCGGAGAGCGTGACGCCGCCGCCGGATTTCATGTAGAAATTCCTGTCCGCGAGTACGATCTGCAGGAGTTCTTCGACGCGCATGTCCCTGCCCCAGCGCATTACGGCGGAGGAGGGGCAGGCATCGGCGCAGGCGAAGCAGTCCGGTTTGCAGGCCGCGCGCCTCACCTCTGCGATGTGCCTGTCCCGATGGACGAGCGGACACGCGGGCAGGGGACAGGCTCGCACGCAGAGTCCGCACTTGTCCTTTCCGACGCAGCGGGCCTTATAGATGCCAAGCTGCGGTCTCGCGTCTATGCTCTCGGGATTGCCGCACCATCTGCAGCGCATCGGGCAGCCCTTGAAGAAGATCTCCGTCCTTATGCCCGGGCCGTCGTGGATGGTGAACCTCTGAATGCTTACGATGTTGCCCGTTCCGCTCATTTTCGCGTCCTCCGCGCCGGCGCGCCGTCAGTCAAAGGACAGCTCCGTCCGCGCGATCAGATCGTTTTGCAATTCCCTGTTCAATTCCGTGAAATAGGCGCTGTAGCCCGCGACGCGCACCAAAAGGTCCTTGTAGGCCGCCGGGTTTTCCTGCGCTTCCCGCAATGTCTCTTTCCCGATGATGTTGAACTGGCTCTGCATACCTTTCCGCTCGAAATACGCGTCCATAAAGGAGATCAGATTGTCCCTGCCCGTCTCGCCCGAAACGGCGGAGGGCGAGAATTTCCAGTTCAGAATAACGCCGTTCGCGATACGGCTGTGGTCGTATTTCGTCACGGAATTGGCGATGGCCGTGGGTCCGTTCCTGTCGTGGGCGGCCGTGCGCGTGTGCGCGGGACTCAAGCAGTCGGATACGGGCTCGTAGGCCTCCCTGCCGTCCGGCGTCGCGGCGGTGACGGCGCCGTGGAGTATATTGTTTGAAACGGAGAATACCCCGGGCATGTAATCGCCGCCGCGCGGCGTGGGGCGGTGTTCGATGTATTTGCAATAGGTTTCGATCACCAGACGGAACATCTCGTCCGCGTAATCGTCGTCGTTGCCGTAGTGCGGCAGTTTATCGCTGTTGACCAGCGCTTTCAGCCATTCGTAGCCCCGCCAGTTTGCCCGCAGCGCGCGCAGGTATTCCTCGCCCGTGATCCGCTTGTCGTCGAATACCAGCCGGCGGATCGCCGTCAGGCTGTCCGCGGCGGTCGCGGGTCCCACGGCCTGCGGTCCCGAATGGTTGTAGATCGCCCCGCCGCGGGATACGTCCATGCCTTTCCCGATGCAGTCTTGGACGAGCAGCGAGAGATAGGGGAGGGGCTTTAAGCGCCGGTGCGCGATATCGATCTTGTTGATCCCCGAGATCATCAGATCGCACCAGTATTTCATCTGTTTGTCGTAGGAGACGAGCAGTTCGTCGAAGCTCGCGAAGTGCGACAGACTGCCGGTGTCCGGGCCGAGGCTTCCGCCGGCGTCGGCGCAGACGGCGCGACGCGGGCATTTCGGCCCGCAGTCTATGCAGCGCCCGCCGTTGATCGCGAGCTGCAGGACCTTTGCCAGATTGAAAGAGGAGGAGTCGTGCCAGCCGTAGGTTTTGCCGGGCACCGCGGGCTCCACGCAGCCGATACCGACGTAGTTCCGCGCGTCCTCGATGGGCTTGCCGTAGCGGAGCAGGGACTCGATCATCGGTTCGTCGTTGAATACCTTGGGCTCGCCCGTGCCGATGCGAATGACGTTGTAGGTCTTGATCTTGAAAGCCGCGGGCGATCCCTTGTGCAGGCGAACGCCCATCCAAGGGTTCGGTATGCGCGTGTGCGCGTGCGCGTCCAGCACCATGTAACTCAAATCGTTCGTGATGTCATTGCCGTCCTCGTCCACGCCGCCGATGTCGAGGGCCGTGCCGCCCATGATCGTTCCGCCGGAGAACACGATCGCCAGCTTGTCGCGAATCTTGCACAACTGATGCATTTTCAGGAAAGCCATCTCGATCAGTTCCTGCATGAACGCGCGGCTCAGATTCCCCGTTTCGAGGTCTTTCTTATAGAAAGGCCAAAACAGCTTGTCGAAACGCCCGTAGGTGACGGAATGCCCGTTTGACTCGATGAGGATCATGTTCGTGGCGATATGCCAAAGCTGGATCGCCTCCCAGAAGTCGCGCGGGGCGCCCTCGGCTACGTGCAGACAGTTCGCGGCAATGCGCAAGAGTTCCCGTTTGCGCTTCGGATTCTTCTCGCGCTCCGCCGTCTCGCCCGCCAGAAGGCCGTAGCGCTCGATGTAACGCGTCGCGCCCTCCAGCATGATCAATTCGGCCTCGTAAAATTCCTTTTTTTCGATATCCGCGGGATTCGTCGTGTCCAAAGGGGCCATCGCCGCCAACACCCGCTCGCGCAGACCGCCGAAGCCGATCCGCAGCAGGGTTTCGTAGTCCGCGCACACATGGCCCACGCCCGCGTAGATGAAAAGCCCGCAGAAGATCACGCCCTTTCCGACGTGGGAGCCTTTCAACTCGTCCTCGCTGAAAGCGTGCAGGATCGCCTCGGACACCGTTTTGCCTTTCCAATCGTCCCAAAGCGCAAGGATGTCGCGCCTATTTTCCTCGTCGATGACGTAGCGGTCGTTGCTGCGCTTTGCGAAGAGGTCCTGCGTGAGTTCCTCGCACAGCCAGTCCATGGAGAACTCCGGGTAGATCGGCGCGCTCTTGGGCGGCGCGGCCGGTTCTCCGACGATGAGTTCCTCGGGGTGGATGGCGATCTTTACCTGCCGGAGTACATCGCGCAGGGCCATCGCGCATTTGATGTTCTGCGGGTACATCGTGTATTTCTTGTAGGCCTCCGTCACGATCTTCGCGCGCTGCGCGTCGGCGCTCGTGTCCCGGTTCTTCATTTGGCGCAGGATGTTGTTGATGCGCGAAAAGGGGGAGGGGTCCTCGGTAAGCCCCGATACGCCGACGCCCCATTCCTTGTCGTAGGGTTCTATGGCTTGCGGGAGCGCTTTCGCGTTCGGCTGTTGTTTGTAAGGATCGGGCATTTCAAACACCTCCCTCTCATGCAATCTCGCGTACGGTTCGATCCGGATCGGCCGGCCCCGCGCAAGGGTCTCGTCCCATATATTTTACAACGGATTTCCTGTAAAATAAAGCAACAAAATGTGGGAGGCCGTTCAGTTTCTGTGAAGCTTCTTCATGGCGCAAAGGGGCGCGGTGCGCGGTGCGCGAACCCGCCGTCGGGGGCTTTGCGAGCATAAGAACGATTTTACATAAAAGTATAATTTTGCTACTTGAATCGCCCGAAAAAATGTTATATAGTGTAAATGAATAAGGCTCGCAATCGGACAGTGCCGATGCGGGTCCCGGGAGGGGAGACAAGCCTGTGGAAATCCGCCAGTTGAAGTATTTCATCGAGATTTGCAAATACAAGAACTTTTCCCGCGCGGCCGAGGAATGCCACATCTCCGCGCAGGGCGTCAGCATGGCTGTAGCGCGTCTGGAGGCGGAGTTGTCGTGCAAATTGTTCAAGAGAAGCTCCAAGGGGATCGAACCGACGCCGCAGGCCGAATATCTGCTTCCGCGCGCGAAGAAGATACTCTCGCTGATGGGCGAATGCGAGACCTATTTCTCGCTGAATGTGCAAAAGGAGAAATTCCTGCCCGTCGTGTTCTCCGTCGGGACGATCGAGGAGTTTGCCGGGCCGCCCATCGCGGAGTTCATGGAGAAATACAGCGATGTGCATCTGGATATCCGCGAATGCGGCGATACGATATGCGATGAGGCCGTGGAGAATCGGGAGGTGGAGTTGGGCCTCACCGTCGGTCCCGTCGATAACAAGAAATTCGACGCGCACAGGCTCTTTTCGACGAAGCACGCGCTGATCGTGCGCGCGGACCATCCCCTTGCGGAGCGGCACGCCGTTTCCGCGCAGGACCTGCGCGATCTGCCCGTCGCCGTGGTGAACGAAACGACGAGAACCTGTTCCGTTTTCAAGTCGGCTTGCAGGCGGGCCGGCTTCGAGTTGACGGTGAGTACCTACGTGGACAATATTTTGCTGGTCTACTATCTGGCCGAGGTGCGTTTCGCGGTCGGCATCTCCACGCTCGCGCTCGCCCGGCGGCTCTCCCGCCCCACGCTGCGCGCCGTTCCGTTCGATGATCCCGCGCTCGATTGGAACATCTGTCTGATCAAGGCGAAGAACGAACACCTGTCCCGCGAGGCGCAGTTGTTTGAAAAACTGCTGCATAGGCACGGGGAGCGGCAGGGGGAAAACTGAGCGCGAAGCTTCCGCGCCCGCGCGGCCCGGGGCCGGCGTTTCGGTCTTTTCCGCAGGTATTTTAAGCCTCCCCGCCGAACGGATCCGCCTTTGCGCGGCGCTTCCTGCGGATGCGATTCCGGCCGTCCGAATTGCGCCGCTCTTCCTTGCAATCGGCACTCTGAATATCGAGGGTGCCGGTTTCGGCAATGTGGGGGAAGCGGGGACCGCATCGTCTTTTGTGTCATGTCCCTTCCGATATTCTCATCCGAAGCGTTCAAAAAACAATGCCGGATCATGGATGGTGTCGGCGTTTTTCGCCAAGGTTTCTATCTCCCAATCCCACCACCGAACGCGCAGCAGGGTTTCAATTTGTTTGTCGTTGAAACGGTATTTCTT
>JAITKU010000109.1 GCA_031278255.1 Eubacteriales Family XIII. Incertae Sedis bacterium
GTGACGGAACAGAACACGCCCGCGGAACTGTTCGGGAATCCCAAGGACGAACGCCTGCGGGAGTTTTTGTCAAAGGTGCTGTGACGCCCGTTGATTCTCGTCTGCGGGCTGTTTACGCCGCTTCGCGCAGTCGATGCGCAACACGCGCTCGGTCGCGGCCGTCACGGCGTAATTGCCCGTCTTTCTCGCGAGCCGCCCCTCCGCGAGTACGCACAGAACCTCCCGGCCCGCCGCGACGAGCGGCACGGCATCCCGGCACGCGCGCGGGAGTTTCGCGTCCACGAACAGGTCCTGTATGCGCTTCGTGCCGTCCATGCCCGCGGGCCGCATGAAGTCGCCGGGGCGGCGGCCCCGCACGCAGATGTCCGCGTGCGCTTCGGCGAGGCGATCGAAATCCAGCGCGACGAAGCCCGCGTCCGCAGTGCCGGCCCGCGCGGCATCCGCCGCGCGGGAGACGGTATGCAGGGAAAAGCGCAGCGTATAGGCGCCGGACTCCGCGGTAAAGACGCGCGCGGCCCCCTCCGTTTCGGGTTCCTCGTTCGCGCGCGGGGCGGCGTCTCGCCCCGTGTCTGTATTTTCCTTTTTATCAAAATTATTCAAGAGATCGGCAAGGGGCAGTCTGTACGTCTGCGGCGCCGCGGGCGCGGACAACCGGTCCGCCGCGAAAAAAAACAGGCGGTCGTAGCGCAATGCCAGCCTGTAGCCGTTCGGAAAATCGACGGTCTTGCCGGTATGCCCGCCCGCGATCAGCGCGTCCGCCGCGCGGAGGTGGACGGCCGCGATATCCTGCGCGAGTCCCACGCGCTCAAAACATCGAACGATCAGGCGCCGGCGCAACGCCGGATGCGCTTCCGAAAACAGGCTGAGCGGCGCGTCGAGAACGCCGTCCGCCGCGACGCGGCTTTCCGCGAGCAGATCGGCCGTGACCTTATCGAAGTACGCACGATCCTCGGCGGCGCTCGCGGAAAGCCGCACAAGCGCTTCGACGATGTTTTCGCCGCAGCTTCTCTCAAGCTCCGGCAGCAGCGAGAGGCGTATCCTGTTCCGCAGGTAGACGGTATCCGCGTTGCTGTGATCCCGCGCGGGTGCGAGTCCGGCGGCGGCGCAGTATGCCTCGACGCGCGCGCGCGGCGTATCCAGCAGGGGCCTGATCAGGACAAAGCCGCCCGCGCTCTCCCTGCGGTAGGGCATGGCCGCGAGTCCGTGGGTGCCCGTTCCGCGTATGATGCGCATCAGGACGGTTTCGGCCTGATCGTTTTTGTTATGCGCGACCGCGATCCGAACGCGCGCGGGCGGCAGGGCGTTTTCGGCGGCGATTCGCGCGGCCGTTTCGCGGAAAACCGCATAGCGCGCCGCGCGTCCCGCCTCCTCCGTGCCGAGGCCGCGCGCGCGCGCGAGGGCCCGCACATCGCGCGCGAATACAAAAAAAGGCGCGTCCGCCGCGCGGCAGAGTTCGGCGGCAAAGCGCGCGTCCCGTTCCGCGGCCGCGGGCCGCAGACCGTGGTTCACATGCACGGCCGAAAGCCCGAATCGAAGCGCGCCGCGCAGCGAAGCCAGCGCATGAAAAAGGCAGGTCGAATCCGGTCCCCCCGAGAGACCGACGACAACCTGCATACCCGCTTCGATCAGCGCGTGTTCCGCGATCGTCTTTCTTATTGTGACAATTGCCCGATGCTCCATAAAGCCTCAATCGATTCCGAAAAACTTCACGGCGTTTTCCAACGTGGCGCGCGCGAGCGCTTCCGGCTGCATCCCCCGAATCTCCGCGATGCGCGCCGCCGTGTACGCGACGAGCGGCGATGAATTGGGCCGTCCGCGAAAAGGCTCCGGCGTCAGATAGGGCGCGTCCGTTTCTATGAGCAAACGGTCGAGCGGGACGGCTTCCGCCACCTCCGCGGCTTTCCGCGCGTTTTTGTATGTGACGGGACCCGCGATCGAGATCATCGCGCCGAGCTTCACATATTGCAGGGCCAGATCGCGGCTGCCCGAGAAGCAGTGCAAGAGCAGCCCTGCGGGGGCGCGCCGAAAAACGCCCTCCTCCTTGAGTATCCGGCACACGTCGTCGTTCGCGTCGCGATCGTGGATGATGATGGGCTTGCCGAGTTCGAGGGCCAGCGCGATCTGCCGCCTGAACCAGTATTCCTGTTCCTCGCGCGCAGAGATGTTGCGATAGTAGTCGAGTCCGATCTCGCCGACGGCCACAACCTCCTCTTTCCGCGCCAGACCGCGTATCAAGAGGAAAGCTTCCTCGTCCATATCTTTCGCGTTGTGCGGATGAAAGCCCGCGGCGGCATAGCACCACGGGTAGCGCCGCGCGTGCGCCGCGGCCAGAACGGAGCTTTCGAGGTCAAAGCCCACATCGACGACGTAGGAGACATCCGAAGCCTCTATCGCCGCGATCAACTCCGCGCGCTGCGCGTCCGTGTAATTTTCGTTGTTTATATGCGCGTGCGAATCAAAATACATCCTTTTACCTCGCGTTCATCGACACCAATTCTTCCAACTCCTTGTCGATATCGATGCGCGGAAAGAGGGCCTTGCCTTTCTTGACCGCCGCGCGGCCGATCTTGCCGAAGCGGGAGGCGTCGTCCCACAGCGCGGGTTCGTCCGCTATGCCGAGTTGCCGCCGTATCTCCTCGGCCGTCGTATGCATAAAGGGCGTGATCAGCACGGAGATGATGCGCAGCGATTCCGCGAGATTGTAGAGAACCGTGTCCAGACGATCCGCGTCCGCCGCGTCTTTCGCGAGGACCCAGGGCGCCGTCTCATCTATATATTTGTTCGTCCTCGAAACGACATTCCAGATTTCCTCCATGGCGCGGTTGAATACGAAGCGATCCATGTAATGCTCCACCTTCGCCGCGGCCGCGGTCGCCGTGCCGGCGAGGTCCGCATCCAAGGCCGCCGCCGCGTCTTTCGCGGGTTTCGGCGCGGGGACCGTTCCGTCCCTGTAGCGTTCTATCATGCCGGCGGTGCGGCTGACGAGGTTGCCCATATCGTTCGCGAGGTCCGCGTTGATGCGGTTCGGCATAACCTCGTTCGTGTAGAGTCCGTCCTGTCCGAAACTGTATTCGCGCAGCAGGAAATACTTCAGCGCGTCCACGCCGTAGCGCCCGATCAGCTTCACGGGATTCACGACATTGCCCCGGGACTTCGACATCTTGCCGCCCTCCAGCAGCAGCCAGCCGTGGCTCAGCACCTT
>JAITKU010000123.1 GCA_031278255.1 Eubacteriales Family XIII. Incertae Sedis bacterium
GCCTTTTTTCCGCGGCTTCAGCCGCAATGGAAAAACGGACAGCGAAGTGAGCGGAGCGACCGGAGGAACGAGGCGAAGCCGAGTGTTGCCTTCCTCACGTAGCTTCGAGTACGCTGCGGAAGCCAACTAGGCCGGCAGAACCCGGCCTGAGCGAAAATATCGCGGCGTTTGAATAGTTTCGATTGAGCCTTTGAATAGTAACTATTAAGTATGGTTCCGAATCGAAGCGGAGATTAAAATAAACATTGCAATTTGACGGAATTTCGATATAATGTAGGTAAAGAGCAAAAAACACTGTTGACACTGCCACTGAATCCGGAGGAAAATCATGAACAATTTAACAACGCTGCTCCCACTGTTGCTGCTGATCGTAATCATGTATTTCATGCTGATCAGACCGCAGAAGAAGCGTGAGCGTGAGATCAACAACATGCGCAACGCAATCAAGGTCGGCGATGAAGTCATCACGATAGGCGGGATCTGCGGCAAGATCGTCAAGACCAAGGAGGATGTGTTGACCATACAGGTCGGCGCGGACAAGACCAAGTTCGAGATCATGCGATGGGCGATCTCGAAGGTCGTCAGCGAAGCCCCCGTCCCAAAGACCGCGAAGACCGCGAAAGAGGAATCCGTCGATGCGGCCGAGGCGGCCGAGGCACCCGCCGAGGAATCCAAGCCGGCGCTCCCCAGAAGGCTGAAGAAGAAAACCGCAGAGGAAGAAGCGGGCATCGAGGAATAACCCGCCCCTGCGGCTTCTTTGTGCGGCAAAACGCCCCTGCGGCGGCCCTTCGCCGCCGCCGAAGGGCCGGCCGCTTCCGGAGCGGTTTTGCTTGAACTTCAAGCTTGATGTTCCTTCTCCCCCGGCGCAACGCGGGGGTTTGCTTTTTGTTGCGTATCACGAGAAATCGCGAGAGGCGCGAGTTTTACTTGAACAGCGTCGCGAAAAGTAGTAAAATATTGAGGATGCTTTTATTTTCTATTGGTACCGGTAAGGGGAACCGCATTATGAAAAAGTTTTTGGCACTCTTGGTCACAATCGCAATCGTCTTTCTGTGGGTCATCACGCTGACGGATTTCGGAGGGATAGGGCCGCTCATGAACAGGGCGAAACTCGGCCTCGATCTGTCGGGCGGCGTGTACGTCGTGATGGAGGCGCAGACGGACGCTTCGGGCCAAGAGCTGTCCGAGCTGATGAAACAGACGCAGCTCGTCATAGAAAACCGCATAAACGAGATGGGCCTGTCGGAGCCCGTCGTCACGATAGAAGGGGAGAATCGCATCCGCGTGGAGATCCCGGGCGCGGAGGACCCGGAGGCGGCCATACGGGAGATCGGCAAGACGGCGCAGCTGCGCTTCATGCTCGCCGACGGCAGCCTCGTGCTCGACGGGAGCATGGTGAAGGATGCGGGCGTCGCCTACGATCAGGAGAGGGGCACCGGCTATGTCGTCACGCTCGAATTCGACGCCGCGGGCACCGAAGCCTTTGCGGAAGGCACAAAGGCCGCCTACGCCGGCACGATCACGCCCGTGATACCGGGTGTCGGCGCGAGCGCAATCGCCATCCTGCTCGACGACGAGATCATCTCGGCGCCCAACGTCAACACGCCCATACTGAACGGCAGCGCGCAGATAGAAGGCAATTTCAGTGAGGACGCCGCGGTCATGCTCGCGCGGCAGATCCGTGCCGGCGCCCTTCCCGTGGGGCTCTTGGAGGTGAACTCCTCCGTGCAGTCGGCCTCCATCGGCATAGACGCGCTGCGCATGAGCCTGATCGGCGGCGCCGTCGGCGTCGGCCTCATCCTGCTGCTCATGCTCGCCGTATACAGGATCATGGGCCTCGCCGCAAACATCGCCCTGCTCCTTTACATCCCCGCCACCTTCTGGATATTGAACCTGCTCGGCGGCGTCCTGACCCTGCCCGGCATCGCGGGCATCATACTGTCCATCGGCATGGCCGTGGACGCGAACGTGATCATATTCGCGCGCATACGCGAGGAAATACAGCAGGGCAAGACCGTCCGCGTGGCCGTGAGCGCGGGCTTTCGCCGTGCCATGGGCACCATCATAGACTCACAAATCACGACCTTCATCGCCGCCATCGTGCTGTACCAGCTCGGGACGGGCCCCGTGCGGGGCTTCGCCTTCACGCTGATCATCGGCATCCTGCTGAGCATCTTCACGGCCGCCGCGATCACGCAGATCTACCTGCTGACGGCGGCGGAAAGCAAGCTGCTCGGCGCGAAGAAATTCTTCGGCGTCAGGGAGGACAACGAGGCCGCAATCGGACTGCGGCGGCAATTCACCTTTATCGGGCGCCGCCGCCTCTATTACATCGTTACGCTGTGCATCCTGGTCGTCGGGCTCGGCACGGGCCTGATACGGGGCTTCAACTTCGGCATAGACTTCACGGGCGGCACCATGATGCAGATCGAGATGAAGGAGCGGGCCGATCTCGACGCGGTCAACGAGATCCTCCACGCCAACGGCGTCACAAACGCGGAGATCATCCACGCCGGCGCGAACAACAGCCAGATCATCATCAGGACCACGGATTCGCTGGAGAACGAGGAAAGGGCCGCCCTGCTCGACGCCCTGCTCCCCGCCTTCAATCTCGACGATTCCGCCGTGCTCACCTTCGAGCAGTTTGGGCCTTCGATAGGCGATCTCCTGAAGCGGAACGCCGTGCGGGCCGTGATCTTCGCGAGCATCGGCATGCTGATCTACATCATCATACGCTTCGAGTGGAAATTCGGCGTCGCCTCGCTCGTCGGCGTGTTCCACGACGTATTGATCCTGATCGCTTTTTACGGCCTGTTCCACGTCCCGATCAACAATCCCTTCATCGCGGGCGTGCTGACGGTCGTCGGCTATTCCATCAACGACACGATTGTCATATTCGACAGGATTCGAGAGAATCTGAAACTCATGCGGCGGAGCAAGCTGGAGCCCTTGATCGACCTGAGCATCAACCGGACGGTCTTCCGTTCCGTCATGACCGCGCTGACCACCGTGCTCGCGATTGTCCCGCTGTTCATATTCGGCGGCGAGGTGATCAGGCAGTTCACGATGCCGCTGATCGTGGGCATCGCGGCGGGCGCGGCCTCGTCGATATTCATATGCAGCCCGATCTACTATGATATATGCCGCTTCCTCGACAAGCCCAAGTACAGAGGCGGGGCCGGGGGCGCGTCGAAGCCTCGGAAGAAACCGGCGACGGAGGACGGAGCCGTCGTGTAAACGCCGCACAAGACAGGTATTTATGGAAAATCTCGAACAGTTTCTCGAAGGGCTTTTGGAAATCAATCCGAACATCGATGCGGCGCTCGTCGAAAGGGCCTATCGAAAAGCCGAACAAGTGCATGCGGGGCAGCTTCGGAAGTCGGGAGAACCTTATCTCGTCCATCCGGCGGAGGTGGCCAAGATCCTCGCGCATCTGGGAATGGATGAAACCACCGTTGTCGCGGGCTTGCTTCACGACGCGGTGGAGGACACGCCCTATTCCCAGGAAGAGATCGTGCGGGATTTCGGCGAAGAGGTTGCCCTGCTCGTGGACGGCGTCACAAAGCTCGGCTCTCTGGTCACGGAGGGCCGCGAGGAACGGCAGGCCGAAAATCTGCGCAAGATGTTTCTGGCCATGTCCAAGGACATCCGCGTGCTGCTTATCAAACTGGCGGACCGCTTGCACAACCTGCGCACCATCAATTACATGAACCACGACCAGATCATGTACAAGTGCAGGGAAACGCTCGAGATATACGCGCCCCTCGCGAGCCGGCTCGGCATCTTCGCGATGAAGTTCGAGCTGGAGGACATCGCGCTGAAACATCTGGACCCGGAAGCCTATTTTGAGCTTTCCAACCAGGTCAAGATGAAAAAGACGGAGCGCGAGGACAGCATCAACCGCGTGATAGACGAGATCAAGCAGAGCTTGGACGATCTGAAGATCGGCTACGAGATCACGGGGCGCTCCAAGCATTTTTACAGCATATACCGCAAGATGAAGTACCAGCACAAGCAGCTCGATGAAATCTTCGACCTGACCGCCGTGCGCATCATCGTGGACAGCGTCAAGGACTGCTACGCGGCGCTCGGCGTCGTACACGCGATGTGGAAGCCTCTGCCCGGCCGCTTCAAGGACTATATCGCGATGCCCAAGCCCAACCTGTACCAATCGCTGCATACGACGGTGCTGAGCGACAAGGGCGATCCCTTCGAGATACAGATCAGGACGCATTCCATGCACCGCATCGCCGAATACGGCATCGCCGCGCACTGGAAGTACAAGGA